>PMOU01000328.1:4633-5252 GCA_003161205.1 Actinomycetota bacterium
GCGCCCACGGCGGCGGCGATGGCGTCGATCGCGGCGCTCACCGTCGGCGTCAGCCTGACCGGCCAGCTGAAGGCGCCGATCCGGGTGATGGCGGCGGCCAGCCGGGTCACCGCGTTCTCCAGGTTCGGCTTGGCNNCGGCCCCGCGCGGTCAGCTTCAGCCAGGCGGTCCCTCGTTCGGCGGAGGCGACCGGGTAAAGACGCTGGCCGGGGCCGGCGTGGAAGGTGAAGGCGCCCGATTCCCCGATCGCCTCGGTGCACCCCTCGAACAGCTCCGGTCGCTGCTCGACCAGCCATCGCGCCCCGAACTCCCCGGTGTCCTCCTCATCGGCGGTGAACGCGAGCACGACGTCGCGCCGCGGCCGGCGCCCGTCCCTGGCCCACTGGCTGGCCAGGGCGAGCAGCACCGCGTCCGCATTCTTCATGTCGACCGCGCCGCGTCCCCACAGCACGCCGTCGCGTATCTCGCCGGAGAAGGGGTGCACCGTCCACGACGCCGGGTCCGCGGGCACCACGTCCAGGTGGCCGTGCAGCAGCAGCGCCCCGCCCCCGGCGCCGTCAGCTCCGGTACCGTCCGTCCCGGCGCCGTCCGCCCCGCTACCGCTGATCCGGGCCACCACG
>PMOU01000589.1:0-9707 GCA_003161205.1 Actinomycetota bacterium
AGCAGCGCGGGCGTGGTCTTGTCACAGCCGCCCATCAGCACCGCGCCGTCGGCCGGGTAGGAGCGCAAGAGCTCCTCGGTCTCCATGGCCAGCAGGTTCCGGTACATCATCGGGGTCGGCTTCTGGAACGTCTCGCTGAGGGTAGCCACCGGCATCTCGACCGGGAAACCGCCCGCCTCGAGCACGCCGCGCTTGACCTGCTCGGCGCGCTGGCGCAGGTGCATGTGGCAGGGGTTCAGCTCGGACCAGGTGTTCAGGATGACGATCAGCGGCTTGCCCAGGTGCTCCTCGGGCTCCACGCCGAGCTGACGCATCCTTGACCGGTGACCGAACGCCCGCAGGCCGGACGTGCGCTCGCCGCCGAACCAGCGGAAGCTGCGGAGTTCTTCCGGGGTCTTTCTTACCGTCACTTCATGCCCCAGGCGGTCAGGATGCCCGCGATCTCGTCCTTGATGTCCTGCGGCAGCGGGCGGCTTGGGGGGCGGACGTCGGCGCGGCACAGGCCGAGCTGGGACAGGGCCTCCTTGACCACGCTGACGTTGTCGGCGGAGGAGTCCGCCGCGCGCAGCTCCTCGAACCGGCGCACCGACTCCCAGACCTTCATCGCGGCACCGAAGTCGTTGGCGCGCAGCGCGTCGAGCATGGACAGCGCCAGGTGCGGGCTGACGTTGGCCAGGCCGGAGGTGAAGGCGTGCGCCCCGACAGCCCAGAACGCGGGGGCGGTCAGCTCGGCCGCGCCGGCCAGCCAGGTGAACCGGTCGATGCCGGCGTCCCGGGCCACGGCGGCGAACTTGGTCGCGTCGCGGACGCCGTACTTGACGCCGATGACGTTCGGCGCCCGGTCGCCGAGGGCGGCGATGTGCGCGCCGGTGCGGCGCTCGTCCCTGACGTACAGGACCACGCCCAGGTCAGGGACCGCGCCGGCGATCGCGGCGTGGTAGTCGACCCAGCCTTCGGCGGATACGTAGGGGTGCACCGGCTGGTGGATCATGATCATGCGGGCGCCGTGGTGCTGGGCGTGCCGGGCCGCATCGACCGCGGTGGCGATGTCGTGGCCGACGCCGGCCAGCAGCTCGGTCCCGCTGTCCCGGGCGCTGACGACCTGAGCGGCGGTCTCGAAGGCATGCCGGGCCTCGGCCTGGCTGAGCGCGTAGAACTCCCCGGTGTTGCCGTTCGGGGTGATGACCGTGATCCCGCCCTCGATCAGGCGTCCGGTCAGCGCCGCGTAGGTGTCCCAGTCGGGGCTCTGGTCGGCGTTCAGCGGGGTGACCGGGACGACGACCGCGGTGGCGAGGGCGTGGCGCAGGTCCTGCGCCGTGGCCGGGGTGATGCTCATGGGTTCTTCTCCTGGAGTGGTTCTGGCTCTGGCTCTGGCTCTGGCGGGAAGTTGCGCTCGACGAAGGAGGTTATGTGCGCGCGCAGCAGGGCGGCGGCGTGGTGGGGGTCACTGTTTTCTGCGGCCTGGAGGATGGCCTGGTGTTCGGCGGCCTCGTGCTCCCAGCTCGGGATGGCGGATCCGGGCGCGTCGTGCCGCCAGCCGGCCACGGTCACCAGTGCCGTCTGGTCACGGAGGTCATCGAGCATCCGGACCAGCAGCGGGTTGCCGCAGCCCGCGTACAGCGCGCGGTGGAAGTCGCGGTTCGCCAGGCTTCGTCCGGCCTGGTCACGGGTGCCTTCGGCAAGGGCCAGCGCCGCGTGCGCGGCCTGCCAGTCGTGCCCGGCGGCCACCGTCCGGGCCAGCGCCTCGGGCTCGAGCAGCAGCCGGGCGTCGTACACGTGCCGGGCCAGCCCGTTGTCGACGACGCGCACGATCGCGCCTTTGTACGGGCTCATCGTCACCAGGCCCGCGCCGGCCAGGGTCTTGAGCGCCTCGCGCACCGGGGTCTTGGAGACGCCGAGTACGTCGGCGAGGTCGGTCTCGACCAGGGGGCGCCCCGGCTTGAGCTCGCCGGTCAGGATGGCGTGCTTGATCGCCTCCAGCACGGCCACCGTCCGGGAGGGCAGCGCACCCGCCGCCCCGGTCAGGAACGCCGGGCCGGGAATCTCCGGAGCGGAGGCTTCATGCACGGTCATGTATTGCATCTCATATATGACCCGAGGGTAGGCCGACGCGAGCGAGGTGTCAAACGCCAGCGGCCGGGTCAGCGGCCGGATTAGCGGCCCGTCACGGCCGCGCGTATCCGGGTCGCGAGCATCTCGGTCCCGGCCTGCCTCCGCGACGCGGCGGCCATGGCCTCCGTCGGCGTCGTGTGCCCCCGGCACACCGACCAGGCGCTGAGGATGAGGGGGCGGGCCCGGGCGACCGGCCCGAGGCGGTCGAGTTCCTCCGCTTCCAGCGTGACGTGCTCGCGGTAGCCGAGCAGCACCGCACCCGCCCGGCGGGGCTCCTTGGCGGCCTCCGCGTACAACAGGAACGCCAGCGACCACAGGCGCGGCCCGCGGCCGGCGCCTGCCCAGTCGACGAGGACCATGCCGCCCGGCGTCGCGACGACGTTCACCAGGACGAAGTCCGGATGGATGAGCCCCTCGGGCAGTCCTTCGGCCGCGTCCAGCGTGTCGACCTCGGCCCGGAGCGCATCGAACGCCGCGCGCTCGGCGTCAGGAATGCGGGGCGCGGCCTCGGCGAGCATCCGGCCCGCGGCCGCGATCTCCGCCGTGGGCAGCCCGTCGGCAAGGTGATGCCAGGCACCGCCCGGCCGCGCGGCCGCGGCACGTGCGGCCGGGTCGCCGCTGGCGCCGGTGCGTGCGGCCGGCGACGTGTCCAGCGTGTGCAGGCGGCCGAGCAGGGCGCCGAGGTGTCTGAGGCCGCCCGCCGCGCGGATCGCGTCCCGCCGCACCTCCCGGGGAACCGGGTCGGCCCACTNNCGCCGCCAGGTAGCGCAGGATCGCGGCGTCGCCCGCCACCGCCTCGGCGCTCCTGCGGGCGGGGAACCAGCGGGCCACCCAGTCCGGGCCGTCTGCGCGCTCGACCCGCCATACGCCCAGGTCAAGCTCGGTCATCGCGGCCACCGTGATCCCGTACCGTGTTTCCAGGTGCGCGCGCAGCCGCTCGCCTGGCCGGCCGGGCATCGGCGAGCCGAAGCGGATCAGGTTGCCGTCCGGGTCGACGTGGGAGCCCTCGCGCAGCTTGTACGGCGTGTCGCCGACGCGGCGGGTCAGCCCGCCGACGCCGGGCCGCGCCCACTCGCCGTACAGCGCGTCGGCGTCCTCGACATACAGGTAGGCGGTACCGACGTGCTCGTGGTCGGCCTCGGGCCCGTGCCCTTGGTCGAGCGACAGGTGCAAGCTCACCTCGTCCCGCTCGGCGAAGCCGTAGCCGTCCCCGTCGGCGTACGGTTCCACCTCGAAGCCCAGCGACGCGTAGTGCGTGAGGGCGCGCCGCAGGTCGCGCACGGGGAAGACCGGACTGAAACTGCGGAACCTGGCGCGAGGCGCGAGATCATCGTCCATGAGGCAAGCATCTCGCATGCCTCTGACAATCCTCGAAATGTCGGTGGGCGGTGATGTGATGGGCGCTATGGAGACGTTCACCCTGGTCCCGCGCGGGCCGTTCTCGCTCGCGGCCAGCATTCAATTCCTCGAGGGCTTCACGCCTGCCGCATACAACGGGTCGGCGGACAGCGTGCTTGAGCTGGCGTTCCCGGTCGAGGGCAGCTGGCAGACCGCCGGCGTCCGGGTGCGCCAGGCGGCCGGGCATGTGACGGCTGAGATCGTCAGCCCGGGTGAGCCCGGGCCTGATCTGGTGGCGGCGGTGCGCTCGCAGGTGGAGCGGATCCTGTCGCTCGATGTAGACGGCTCGGGGTTTCTCGCGGTCGGCGAGCGCGACCCGGTCGCCGGGGAGATCCAGCGGCGATATCCGGGGCTGCGCCCGGTAGGATTCTGGTCCCCGTACGAAGCCGCGGCCTGGACGATCATCGGGCACCGCATCCGCATCACGCAGGCCGCGGTTATCAAGGCGCGGATGGCCGAGCAGCTCGGCGAGCCGGTCAGTTTCGGCGGCCGGGTGGTCCACGCCTTCCCGGCCCCGCAGCGGCTGGCGGGCCTCGATACGTTCCCTGGGCTGGCCGGACGCAAGCCGGAGTGGCTTCGGTCGCTGGCCCAGGCCGCCCTCGATGGCCAGCTCGACACCGCCCGGCTGCGCGCCATTCCGCACGAGGACGCCATGGCCGACCTGAAGAAGCTGCCCGGCATCGGGGACTTCTCTGCCGGGCTGACGTTGCTGCGCGGCGCCGGCGACCCCGACGCCGTGCCGAGTCAGGAGCCGCGGCTGGCCCGCGCGATGGCGCTCGCCTACGGGCTGCCCGGGCCGGCGACGCCCGAACAGATCCGGGAGATCAGCGAGAACTGGCGGCCCTATCGCACCTGGGTCACGCTGCTGCTGCGCATTCAGCTGGAGTACGAGACGGGTGAGATCACCGGTCGGCCGGGCCAGGCCAGAACAGGTTAAGATGGGGATAGCACGTGGTTGCGTCTAGGGTTCCGCTGGCTGTCCGCCAAGCAAACGACACCACACAATCAGGGCGGCCGGGACTGGACCGAGCGACGCCGCGACTCGCTCCCGGGTCTTAACCGGCCTGCCAGGCCGGGACCCGCCGACCGGGGAACACCTGACGGGATAGAAGCCCTGAGGGCTCCATTCAGCCTGCCTGAGGAGCCCCGTTGGACCCGTCGACCACCCTCCCGCTGACCGTCACCCTCGCCGTCCTCGCCGCCGCCGTCACCCACGCGACCTGGAACGCCATCGCGCACGGCATCAAGGACCAGACGCTCGCCTTCGCGCTGATCGGCGTGGGCGGCATCATCGTCGCGATCCCGCTCATCATCGTGGCCGCCACCCCCCGGCCGGCTTGCTGGCCGTATCTGCTGGCCTCGATCGTGATTCATATCTTCTACAACCTGCTGCTGATGCGGTGCTACCGGCTCGGCGAATTCGGCCAGGTCTACCCGCTGGCCCGGGGCACCTCACCGCTGGTGGTGACGATCCTGGCCGCGATCTTCGTGCACGAGCACCTTGGCCTGCCGCAGATCGGCGGGGTGCTCATCGTCTCGGCCGGGCTGGCCACGCTCGTCCTGGCCGGGCGCCGTCCCGGCCGCGCCGCCTTCCTGGCCGCCATCGCCACCGGCCTGACCATCGCCGCCTACACCACCGTGGACGGCGTGGGCGTGCGGCTGGCGCACAGTCCGGTGGGCTACATCGGCTGGCTGATGCTGCTCGAGAGCCTCTGCGTCCCGATGTTCGCCCTGATCCGGCGGCGGGACGTGCTGCTGAAGCAGCCGCCGCGCATCCTGCTGGCCGGCCTGGCCGCGGGGGCGCTGAGCGTGCTCGCCTACGGCCTGGTGCTGTGGGCGCAGACCCGAGGCTCACTGGCCCCGATCGCCGCTCTCCGCGAGACGAGTGTCATTTTCGGCGCGATCATCAGCACGCTGATCTTCCGCGAGCCGTTCGGCCGGACCCGCATCGCGGCCACCGTCCTGGTCGTGGCCGGCATCGTGCTGCTCAATATTGGCTAGCTCTGCTTCGGGCCGGTTTATCCGCGGCAGCGGAGCGGTGGTCACGGCAGAGTGCCTCGGGGCACGATCCAGGTGTGCGGCTGGCCGGTCGTCGCTGCGATGTGCTCAAAGTCCGCGTCGTAGTGAAGGATTACCGCGCCATGGTGCTCTGCCACCGCCGCGGTCAGCAAGTCGATCACGCCAGCGGCGCGGTGATGACCGCGGGCCGCCATCCGGACCTGGATATCGCGGGCGCGGTCGGCGATCACCTCGCTGATCGGCAGTACGACGTAGAGTTCCTTGCGGCGCTGCGCGATCACGCGCACGTCAGCGAGGTCGCGCCCGGAGTAGGCCGCCTCCAAGTCAACCGTCACGCAGGTAGCTGCGGCACGGTCGGCAATGAGGCCCGCGATGACGTTGCGGATGACCGCGTGCTGACTCCGGGCGTGGGCCGAGGTGTCGATGAGGTAGAGAGTCCCGGGACTCACCGGGACGGTCACCGCCGGGCGGTACGCATGATCTCCGGATCGGTAATGTCCGGGCCGACTCCCAGGGCAAAGGGGTCGTCAAGCAGCTGCTCAATCCGGCGCCGCCGGTTGGCGACGAACACCAGGGCGGCGTTGACGGTGTCCTTCTTCGTGGTGGTACCCAGTTCCCTGGCCGCAAGGCTGAGCGCCTCGTCGTCCAGGTCAATCATGGTCTTCATATATACAACCATACAGCCATGGATATATTGGCGGCAATACTGTGGGCTGCTACCTGGGTTCGTTCGGCATCAATCGAGGACCGCCATCCGCGGCCGGTACCGGGCCCGCGGCCGTTGGACAGGACGGCGCCCGGCGGTGCAGGGTTCCGCCGGGCACCAAGCCCTGTCGGCCTGACTCTACCCAGGGAAACGGGGCGAATGCGCAAATGGATCGATAAAAGCTTCCCAACGTAAGCAATCCGTGACATCAGGAATCAGTAGTCACCTGCCGGGGCCGAACGCAGGAGACAGCGAAATCGCGACGAGTGCGCGATCGATATCCCCGGGCCCGAGCTCCCGGGGAGGCTGTTACGTCAGGTACCGATGTAGCTCATGACGTGCTTGATGCGGGTGTAGTCCTCGAAGCCGTACATGGACAGGTCCTTGCCGTAGCCGGAGTGCTTGAAGCCCCCGTGCGGCATCTCCGCGACGATCGGGATGTGGGTGTTGATCCACACCGCGCCGAAGTCCAGGCGCTTGGCCATCCTCATCGCGCGGCCGTGGTCCTTGGTCCACACGCTCGAGGCGAGCCCGTACTTGACCCCGTTCGCCCACCGGAGCGCCTCGTCCTCGTCGGTGAACCGCTGGACGGTGATGACCGGGCCGAAGACCTCGTCCTGGATCAGCTCGTCGTCCTGCCGCAGCCCGGAGACGACGGTGGGGGCGTACAGGTACCCGCGCTCCCCCACCCGGTGTCCGCCCGCGACCACCTCGGCGTGGTCGGGGGCGCGCGCGATGAAGCCCTGGACGCGGGCGAGCTGGTTCGGGTTGTTCAGCGGGCCGAAGTAGGCGTCGGGCACGTCCAGGCCGCCGGTCGTGGTGTTGTTGGCCTGCTCGGCCAGCGCGGCGGTCAGGTCGGCGGCGATGCCCGGGCCGGCCAGCACGCGGGTCGCGGCGGTGCAGTCCTGCCCGGCGTTGAAGTAGCCGGCCCCGGCGATGCCCTCCGCGGTCGCCTCGACATCGGCGTCGTCGAAGACCACGACCGGCGCCTTGCCGCCCAGCTCGAGGTGGACCTTCTTCAGGTCATCCGCGGCCGCGCGGGCGACCTCCATGCCCGCCCGGACCGAGCCGGTGATCGAGACCATGCTCGGCGTGGGGTGCGAGATCAGGTCCCGGCCCGTGTCCCGGTCGCCGCAGATGACGTTGAACACGCCGGGCGGCAGGAACTCGGCGGCGATCTCCGCCATCAGCAGGGTGGACACCGGGGTGGTGTCGGACGGCTTGAGCACGACGGTGTTACCGGCCGCGATGGCCGGCGCGAACTTCCACACCGCCATCATCATCGGGTAGTTCCACGGCGTGACCTGGGCGCAGACGCCGATAGGCTCGCGCCGGATCATGGAGGTGTGGTCCCGCATGTACTCACCGGCGCTGCGGCCCTCCAGGACGCGCGCGGCGCCGGCGAAGAACCTGATCTGGTCCACCGCGGGCGGGATCTCCTCCGACGCCGTCAGCGCGACGGGCTTGCCCGTGTTGCGGGTCTCGGCCTCGATGATCTGGTCGGCGTGCTTTTCGATCGCGTCAGCGAACCTGAACAGGGCCAGGCTGCGCTCGGACGGGGTGCTGTCCCGCCAGCCCTCGAACGCGTTCGCCGCGGCCTGCATCGCGGCGTCCACGTCCTGGCGGCTTGATATCGGCGCCTGGGCGTAGACCTCACCGGTACTTGGGTCGATGACATCGCTGGTGCGCCCATCGCCGGCGTCGGTGAACTTGCCGTTGACAAAGTTCTGCAGCGTGCGGTCCGTCATGCCGAGCCTCCATCCGCGGAGTGTCCTGCCCCACTTCAGTGCCATCACCCGCCGTGAAACCTTATGACGAGCTTCGCAGAGATGGACTATCTCCACAAGTGATTCAGTTGCTATCTTTACATATACCTACGAAATCAGTTGACTAGGGTAGGCGGACATAAAGGTGGACGCCAGTCAGGCGAACGAGGGGGACCGCATGGCGCATAGCCCGAGGACGCTCCCGGCCCATGGTCCTGGCGGTGCCGTCCTCGACGACGTCTCGAAGCAGATCATCGAGCAGCTGCAGCAGGACGGCCGGCGGTCCTATGCGGCGATCGGCAAGGCCGTGGGGCTTTCCGAGGCCGCCGTCCGGCAGCGCGTGCAGCGCCTGCAGGACGCCGGGGTGATGCAGATCGTCGCGGTCACCGATCCGCTCATGCTCGGCTTCCGGCGCCAGGCCATGATCGCGATCAAGATCGACGGCGACCTGGACAAGGTGGCCAGCCAGCTGGCTGACATGGAGGAAATCGACTACGTCGTCATCACCGCCGGCTCCTTTGACATGCTCGCGGAGGTCGTCTGCGAGGACGACGACGACCTCCTGGAGATCCTGGGCCGGGTGCGCGCCGTGCCGTGCGTGACCAGCACCGAGACATTCGTTTACCTCAAGCTCCGCAAGCAAACCTACTCATGGGGAACCAGATGACCTCCTCCTTCGACGCCTCCGACGCCGTCGAGCCAGTGGCAATCGACCCGGACGCAATCGAGGCAGCACAGGACGCCGCCAAGCGCAATCTCTGGCTGCATTTCACCCGGATGTCCGCCTACTCCGACAGCGACGTCCCCGTGATCGTCCGCGGCTCCGGGGCTTACGTCTTCGACCAGCGCGGCAAGCGTTACCTGGACGGGCTGTCCGGCCTGTTCGTCAGCCAGGTCGGCCACGGGCGGAAGGAGATCGCCGAGGCGGGCGCGCGGCAGGCGGAGGAGCTGGCGTACTTCCCGCTGTGGTCCTACGCCCACCCCAAGGCGATCGAGCTGGCCGCCCGGCTGGCTGACCTGGCCCCGGGCGACCTGAACCGGGTGTTCTTCACCACCAGCGGCTCGGAGGCGGTCGAGTCGGCGTGGAAGCTGGCCAAGCAGTACTTCAAGCTGACCGGCCAGCCGGAACGGTACAAGGTCATCAGCCGCGAGCTCGCCTACCACGGCACGTCCATGGGCGCGCTCGCGATCACCGGCCTGGCCGACATCAAGTACCCGTTCGAGCCGCTGCCGCCCGGCGGCGTCCGGGTGCCGAACACCAACTTCTACCGGGCCCCCGGGTTCGTCCGCGATGACCTCGAGGGGTTCGGCGCGTGGGCCGCGGATGAGATCGAGCGGGCGATCCTGCGCGAGGGACCGCAGTCGGTCGCCGCCGTCTACCTGGAGCCGGTGCAGAACTCCGGCGGCTGCTTCCCGCCGCCGCCCGGGTACTTCCAGCGGGTCAGGGAGATCTGCGACCGGTACGGCGTGCTGCTCGTGTCCGACGAGGTGATCTGCGCCTTCGGGCGGCTCGGCTACTACTTCGGCTCCGAGCGCTACGGGTACCAGCCGGACATCATCACCTTCGCCAAGGGACTGACGTCCGGGTACTCCCCGATGGGCGGGATGCTGGTCAGGGACGCCCTGATGGAACCGTTCACCGCGGGAACCGCCACGTTCCTGCACGGCATCACGTTCGCCGGCCATCCGGTGTCCGCCGCGGTGGC
>PMOU01000589.1:9713-9835 GCA_003161205.1 Actinomycetota bacterium
TTCTACGGCATCGAGATGGTCAAGGACAAGGCGACCCGGGAGACGTTCGACGACGACGAGTCCGAACGGCTGCTGCGCGGGTTCCTGTCCCAGGCCCTGTTCGACGCCGGCCTGGTGTGCCG
>PMOU01000329.1 GCA_003161205.1 Actinomycetota bacterium
GACCACGGCGTGAGCCTGGATGAGGCGGCGGTCATCAGCCGCCAGGTCTCGGCTGCGCTCGACACCGTGGCCGTGATGGGGGATTTCCCCTATACGCTCGAGGTTTCTTCCCCCGGGGTCGACCGCCCGCTGACCGATCCGCGGCACTGGCGGCGCGCGGTGGGGCGCCTGGTCCAGGTGGCGGTCACCGATTCCGGCGTCGTGTCGGGCCGGATCGTCGCCGCCGACTCCGCCGGCGTGACCCTGGATGCCGAGGGGGAACGCCGCCGCTTCGATTACGCCGCGCTCGGCGCTGGCGCCATCCAGGTGGAGTTCGGGCACCCGCCAACGGAGCTTGGAGCGACTCGCGATGGACATTGACCTGAGCGTGCTGCGGAGCCTGGAGAGCGAGAAAGATATCTCGCTCGAGCTCGTGATCAAGGCCATCGAGGACGCCTTGCTCGTGGCCTACCACAAATCCGACGGCGTGGCGCCGTCGGCCCGCGTCGAGGTGGACAGGAAGAGCGGGCACGTGACGGTCTGGGCCGTCCAGACGGGCCCGGACGGTGCGGCGGTGCGGGAGTACGACGACACCCCGGCCGGATTCGGCCGGATCGCGGCGACGACGGCCCGGAACGTGATCTTGCAGCGGCTCCGCGACGTGGAAGACGAGGTCACCTTCGGGGAGTACGCGGGCCGTGAGGGCGACATCGTGGCCGGGGTGATCCAGCAGGGCAAGGACCCCAGGACCGTGCTGGTCGACCTGGGCAAGATCGAGGCGGTGCTGCCGCCCGCTGAGCAGGTGCCCGGCGAGCGTTACGTCCACGGCGAGCGGCTCCGCTGTTATGTGCTGCATGTGCGCAAGGGCCACCGGGGACCGTCGGTCACCTTGTCGCGTACCCACCCGGGCCTGGTGAAGAAGCTGTTCGCGCTGGAAGTGCCCGAGATCGCGGGCGGCGCGGTGGAGATCGTCGCCATCGCGCGTGAAGCGGGCCACCGCACCAAGATCGCGGTTCGCTCGCATCAGCAGGGCGTCAACGCCAAGGGCGCCTGCATCGGCCCGATGGGCAGCCGGGTGCGGAATGTGATGACCGAATTGCACGGCGAGAAAATCGACATCGTCGACTATTCCGANNTACCAGCTGTCCCTGGCGATCGGCAAGGAGGGGCAGAACGCCAGGCTGGCGGCCCGGCTTACCGGCTGGCGGATCGATATCAGGTCCGACGCCGCCCCGCCCGCGGAAGCCCAGCCCGCGGAAGCCCCGGTATAACCCGGCGGGCCGCGCCCGCCGCGCCTGCCCGGATCTGTCAGCGCAGTTCTGGCCGGGTATCGGGGCCGTCCAGACGCGGTAGACTGCTGAGTGGAATGACCACACGAGCTGAGCAGCGTGCCTCAGGTACGCCCGTGGTGCGTACCTGTGTAGGCTGCAGGGAGCGTGCGGTCAAGTCCAGTCTGCTTCGCCTCGTAGCGGTTGGGGACGTTATCCGGCCTGACCCGCGAGCCCGGCTGCCCGGCCGGGGTGCGTACCTGCATCCTCACCTGGCGTGCTTGGAGCTCGCGCGGCGGCGCCGGTCGTTCCCCCGGGCCCTGCGTACAACCAGATCGCTCAGCTTCGATTCGGTAGCTGAGTATCTGTGCGGCGTGGTCAACCCGGAATAGCATGACGACGGCGGAACAGCCTGGCTGGGCAGCAGGTTTAAGGCAAGTAAGGAACACCTGTCGGAAAGCGGGTCGAGAAGCTGATGAGCGCTCGATGAGCACGTTGCGATGATCACCATAGGCTGAGGCCGACCCGGAGCACGCTCTGCCCGGGCCTAGGCCCGGTAAAAGGTCCGGTGAACGGGCCGAGAAGGAGCGTAGTGGCGAAGGTCCGGGTTTACGAACTCGCGAAGGAGTTCGGTGTAGAGAGCAAGACCGTCATGGTCAAGCTCCAGGAGATGGGCGAGTTCGTACGATCAGCATCCTCGACGATAGAGGCGCCCGTGGTCAGGCGGCTGAAGGAGGCGTTCGCCCCCAAGGCCACCGAGCAATCGGCTCAGGGGTCTAGGCTCAGGTCGGCACCGTCATCGGCCCAGTCATCGGCACCGCGCGACGGAGCGGCACCCGCTTCATCCCCGGGGTCGGCGGCCCCAGGAGGTGCTGCGGCTGGCGCCCGTCCGGGAGCCGGCCCGCGGCCTGGCATCGGTGCTGCCGCCACGTCCCGCGATGACGCCGCGGCGGCTGCGGCCGGAGCCGCGTCCGCGGTCGCGCCCGACGGTGCGAACGGCACGGTCAACGGAGCTGCGGGCCGCGTGAGTGCGGCCGCCCCCGACACCGTCGCCACCGATTCCCGGGAGGCGGCCGACGCCGCGGCGCGCAGGCTGCCGCCGGTGGCGCCGTCACCCGCGTCCCGGCCCGGTCCGGGCGATCCCAGGACGCAGGGAACTCCGGGCGGCGCCCCAGGGGCCCCGCGGGTCCCGGGACCGTCGCGGACTCCGGCCACCCCGGCCGACTTCAGGAGTCCGGGAAGCAGCCAGGCTCGTCCTTCAGGCCCGCGGCCCGCGGGTCAAGCTGGCCCAGGAGGTGCGGCCGGTGCGGCCGGGCAGCGGCCCGGCGGGTCTGGTGCCCGTCCTGACCAGGGTCAGGCTCCGGGAGCGGCTGATGCCCCCGGGTCCAGGCCGTCCACGCCGAGGACCTCAGGCCCGGGTGCGCCCAGGCCAGGTGCCCCCCGGCCGGGCGGAGCCGGTTCCCGTCCCAGCGGTCCCCGTCCTGGCCCCAGGCCGGGCAATAACCCGTTCAGCTCAACCGCCACCGGCATGGGCTCAGCCCCTCCGGCCCGGCCCCAGGCGCCTGGTGCGCCTGGTCAGGCGGCTCCGGGCCGCCCCGGACAGCCGGCCGGTGCCCCAGGCGGGGCAGGCGGTCCCGGTGGGTTCGCCGGTCCTCGTCCGGGCGGACGCGGTCCGGGCGGGCCGGGTAGGCCCGGCGGGTCCGACGGCGGGCCGCGGCC
>PMOU01000601.1:0-127 GCA_003161205.1 Actinomycetota bacterium
GACGTCTTCGCCTTCCACCCGGTCACGGGCGAACGCCTCGCAGGCTAAGCCCGGCCACGCTCAGGTTCTGCTACTCCGTCGGCGAGGTCGAGGGGTGGTCGTTGATTCCGGCCCGAGGAGGCACGGC
>PMOU01000601.1:136-4184 GCA_003161205.1 Actinomycetota bacterium
TGTACCTGGACCGGCTGATGAACGAGGGCGAGGCGCTGGACTGGGGTATCTGCGGGGTGGGGGTGATGGCGGCGGATCAGAAGATGAAGGAGGTCCTGGATGCCCAGGACGGCCTGTACACGCTAGTGCTCAAGCACGGCGACGGGACGTACGAGCCGCGGGTGATCGGGTCGATCGTGGCGTACCTGTTCGCCCCCGATGACCCCGAAGCGGTCATCGAGCAGCTGGCGGCGCCCTCGACCCGGATCGTGTCGCTGACCGTCACCGAGGGCGGGTACAACATCAGTGACATCACCGGCGAGTTCGATACGGCGAATCCGGATGTGGTGCGTGACCTTGACCCCGGCGCGCTCCCGCGGACGACGTTCGGCCTGGTCACCGAGGCGCTGCGCCGCCGCCGGGAGCGCGGCCTGGTGCCCTTTACCGTCATGTCGTGCGACAACCTGCAGGGTAACGGCCACTTGGCCCGGCGGGCTTTCGCCACGTTCGCCCGGCTGCGGGACCCTGGACTCGGCGACTGGGTCGAGCGCGAGGTGAGCTTCCCCAACTCCATGGTCGACCGCATCACGCCGGTCACCACCGACGCTGACCGGGCCGAGGTCGCCGAACGGTTCGGAATCCAGGACCAGTGGCCGGTCGTGTGCGAGCCCTTCACGCAGTGGGTGCTCGAGGACGCCTTCACCGCCGGGCGCCCGCCGTACCAGGACGCCGGGGTGCAGGTCGTCGACGACGTCGAGCCGTATGAGCTGATGAAGCTNNGACGTGGAACCCTATGAGCTGATGAAGCTGCGGCTGCTCAACGCCAGCCACCAGGGCCTGTGCTACTTCGGCTACCTGTGCGGCTACCGGCTGGTGCACGAGGCCGCTCAGGACCCCTTGTTCCAGGCTTTTCTGCTCGGCTACATGGACGAGGAAGCCACCCCGACTTTGCCTGCGGTGCCGGGGGTGGACCTGGCCGCGTACAAGCACACGCTGATCGAGCGGTTCTCCAACCCCGAGGTCCGCGACACCATCGCCCGGCTATGCGCGGAAAGCTCGGACCGCATCCCGAAGTGGCTGCTGCCGGTGGTCCGCGCGCAGCTCGCCAGCGGCGGCGAGATCAGGCGTTCGGCCGCGATAGTGGCGAGCTGGGCGCGTTACGCCGAGGGGACCGACGAGCAGGGTCAGCCAATCGACGTGGTCGACCGGCTCCGCGACACCGTGATGAAGCTGGCCAGCCGGCAGGATGAGGACCCAGACGCGTTCATCGCCAACCGTCAGCTTTTCGGGGATCTCGTCGACGACGAGCGCTTCCGCACCGCCTACCGGTCCGCGCTGGCCTCCCTGCACACGCGTGGGGCCCGGGCGACGCTGGAGTCGCTGACCTGACCAGGGTGTTATGCGCGGTCAAGGCAGCTGGCTCCCGCGATCGAATACATGCCACGACCCCATGGCCGCGTTAGGCTCGCTGGGTGGCTGATCTGACCCTGGATGAGGCGATTGACCGGGCTCGGGTTGTCGATGTCGAGTCGTATGAGGTATTTCTCGACCTGACGGCCGAGCCGGTGCTTTCCAGGACTGAGGTCCGGTTCCGGTGGCTGCGGCCGGACGCGAGCACGTTCGCTGAGTTGCGCACCCAGGGTGTGCGCAGTGTGACGCTCGATGGGGTGAGCCTGCTGCCGCCGGAGGACGGCCGTCTGTGGCTGAGCCGGGGCGGCGGCGATCAGGCGGTCCTGGTGGTGGAGGCTGAGGCCGGGTACTCGCAAGAGGGGCGTGGGCTGAGCCGGTTCACTGATCCGGCGGACGGCGCGAGTTACGTCATGGCGTTGTGCTACCCAGATTGCGGACCGGAGGTGTTCTGCTGCTTTGACCAGCCGGATCTGACGGCGACGTTCCGGTTCGCGGTGCGCGTTCCTGACGGCTGGGAGTGCGTGGCGAATGGCCAGCTCGTCCGGCGCGAGGGCGGTGTGCACACGTTCACGCCGGTCAGCGGAATGCGGCCGTATGACCTGACGTTCTGCGCCGGGCCGTTCTCGACAGCGGCGCGTACCCAGGCAGGCCGGACGGAAGTGACCATCCGTCACCGGCACTCGCTACTCGGCCAGCCGGCCGTGGCATCCCTGCCCCAGTTCACCGGCTACGCCCGCGATGCCATCGCCTGGTACGCCGACAGGCTCGGTGTGCCATGCCCATACCCCGCGTACGACATCGTGTTCATACCGGACCTGGCCGCCACGGCGCTGTCGGTCCCCGGCCTGATGGTGGTGAACGAGGCGGTGCTCGGCCGGCCGGCCGGAGCCGGCGACCAGCGCAGCGCGATGATCTGCGCGCATGAGGTGGCGCATCTGTGGTTCGGCTGCCTGGTGGGGCCGCGGTGGTGGGACGACGTGTGGCTGGACGAAGCGATCGCCACCTATCTGTCGTACGCCGCGCTGGCCGCGATCGCCGGGGTCAGCGAATCGCTGTCGTGGACCGGATTCGCTTATACGGACAAGCCGGAGGCTTACACGGCAGACGAGCTGCCCAGCCGGCAGCCGGTGTCGTCTCCGGTCAGCACGGCCCGGCAGGGCCGGGACAAGCCCTACGGCATCCTGTACGTGAAAGGCGCCAGCGTCATCCGTTCCCTCGCCGCGCTCATCGGCGACGACGCGCTGCGACGAGGGCTGAGCGACTACCTGAAGAGGTTCGCTTTCAGCAGCGCGACGCTGGATGACCTGGTCGGGTGCTGGTCCCGGGCCAGCGGGCAGGACCTCGCCGGCTGGGCGGAGCAGTGGCTGCGCGCCGAGGGCACGACCACGATCCGGCTGGACGGGACCGGCGCGGTGGTCCAGGACGTACCGCGCCGGCAGCGAATCGGCATCGGGCTCTACGACCTGGACGGCGACGGCCGCCTGCAGCCGCGCAGCCTGATGCACGCAGAGCTCGACGCGGAGCGGACCGTTGTGCCCGGGCTGACCTCCGCGGACGCGGTGGTGCTCAACGACCAGGACCTCTCCTACACCCGGACCCGGTTCGACGCCCGGTCCCGGCAGATGCTCACCGCAGCCGCCTGCCAGCTGGGCGATCCGCTCAGCGAGGCGGTGTGCTGGAACGGGTTCTGGCTGCTGGTCACCAGCGGAGAGCTGCCGGCCGCGCAGTTCACGGACATGGCAGGTCGGCGGCTGCAGGCCGGCGGGCTGCCGGAGGTGGGCATCGAGACGCTGCTCAGCCGCGCCGTCGAGGCTGCCGACGCGTGGGCTCCGCCGGGCCAGCGAGCGGGCCTGAGAGAACAGATCGCCGCCGCGACCCGGACCGCGGCCGGAGACACACGAAAACTCGCGATCGGCTTCGCCGCCAGCGCGCAGGCTGACGATCAGCTCGCCGCGCTCGACGCATGGCTGGCCGGAAGTGACCTGCCGGACGGGCTCGCCATCGACGCCGAGCTGCGGGCGCGGATCCTGTTTACGCTCGCGGCACGCGGGCTGGCGCCCGAGAAGGACATCGACGCGCTGCCGCTGCTCGACCCCGTCACCGGCGAGGTGAACCGCGTGACCTGCCTGGCCATGCGGCCGGATCTGGCGGCGAAGGAAGCCGCCTGGGTCGTGGCCCTGTCCTCCGGCGAGCCGGCCAGGATCGCGCAGGCAGCCGCCGCCGGTATCTGGGTGCCGGGCCAGGAGGAACTGATGGCCGGCTACCGGGACCGGTACTTCACCGAGGTTCTCCCCGCGCTCGTCACCAGGACACCAAGGTCAAAGTCACGCCTGAGCCGCCTGCTCTTTCCGGTGACGCTCATTTCCGCGGCCACGATCCAGGCGGCGGAGGCCGCAGCACCATCGGATAAGCTCCTGCGGCTCGCCGTGGCCGAACAGGCCACGATCATGCGCCGCCGCCTCGCCGCCCGCCAGGCAGCGTTAGCCGGCGCTCCGTTGCGGCGCGGCGTTTCGTCCGGTTTTGCGGCGCGTTATGAGCCTGCTGTTCAATCGAGCAGTACGACAGTAGCAAGCTCGGCCCCGTAGCAGTCGATAGACATGGCCGTTGCCGCAGAAGAGCTCGGCGCCGACGGCGCGTACTTCCGCGTCCAACAATTCGC
>PMOU01000392.1:0-738 GCA_003161205.1 Actinomycetota bacterium
GACTCCGCCAGCTGGGCGCAGATCGTCGTGGCGTCCCTGACCACTCGCGGATCCACGCTCCACATGACCTCGAAGCGCCGGTCGGCGTCGGTGCCTCGCTGGCCGGGGAACTCCCATCCGGACACGCAGGCGGGGTAATCCCGGGCTTCGCAGACCAGGGTCCACTCGCGCCGCAGTGGCGCGTCGGCGGGCAGGGGTATTTTCAGCGGGGAAGCGTCGGTTATCGCGTCTTCGCCGGAGTCGCCGGAGTCGGCGAAGTCGGCGAACACGACGACGGCCTGGGCGGTGCGAGCTAGCTCGTTCCAGCGCTGCTGCGATCGGCGGTAGTGCTGCTCACTCTGGAAGCTGGCAAAGAGCGCGGCGTAGTCAGCCCGGGCGCAGCACTCGTCCTCGACGGCCCGGGTCAGGGCCAGCAGCGTCGCTTTGCGGAGCACCTGGGGCACGAGGCTGGGGTGCCGGCGCCGCAGGCCGGCGAAGACGGACGGTTCGGCTCGCTGCGCGTGGGTGGTGACCTGGCTGATAGCCGCCGGCAGGCTCATTCCCGAAGCGCGCAGACGCAGCACGTCCTCGATGAGCGTGACATCCCCCGCGTCGTATCGGCGGTGGCCCCCGGCTAGGCGCCGCGGGCGGGGGAAGCCGTACCGGCCCTCCCAGCTGCGCAGGGTCGCGGCAGGCACGTCGGTGCGACTGGCCAGTTCGCCGATCGAAAGGCCATCACCCTGCGGGTCGTCCACGCCG
>PMOU01000392.1:743-6003 GCA_003161205.1 Actinomycetota bacterium
CTCGGCAAAGTTTCGCACGAGGAGGAGAAGTAATGATCGAGAAGCTGCACGACGCCGGCCTGCGCTCCGAGTACGCGTACATGGCGGGATTTGCCAGCATCGGGCTGTCGTTCGTGGCCTGGGCGACGTCGGTCAAGACCGAGAAGGCCGGGACGGACCGCGCGGACCGGTGGGGGATCTTCGTCGGGCACTGGGCGCCTACCTTCTTCGGCCTCGGTAACGCCCTGCGCAGCTACGAGAAGTAGGCCCGGCTCCGTCTAGGGCACATTTCGCGGGGGCACGGCCGATGGGTAACCCATCGGCCGTTCTCGCTGCTAGGCAGCCGCGGTTAGCTGCCGATCATGCTGGTGATCTTGAACGAGCTGTCCTGCGCCGGGAGCAGGTTGAACCTGACCATGGCCGTCACCACGCGCTGGAGCCGCACGGCGTCAACTCCCAGCGGGAACGTCGGGAGGGAAATAAACGCCGCGGCCTGGGACGGAACACCCAGGTACGTCCCGACGGCTTTCTCCACGGCAGCACGTGCTTCAACGGCAGGCGACGTCGTTCACGCCCGCGAGCGACCAGTGAGCAACACGGTCAGTGAGCAACACGGTCAGAGCAACACGGTCGGCGCCTCGAACTGCGTCACCGGCCATCTTAATGTTCCGCACCGCACGTCACACGCCAAACGGTACGGCTTGTCCGAATCTCGTGTCACTCTGTTACCGAGATTAACCCTGCGTGGTTCTGCTGTCCTAGGGCTGGCCCCGCCGCCGGGCCCCTGTCCGCACACCGACGCGGACGTTTAATTCACGGGCAAAGGGTAGGAAGCGACAGACAAAAGTCTAGGAAAGGATGCGGGTATACGCGTCCGCTGAAGGTATGCGAATGGCAAACGAGATCGAAGATGACGCGGCCGGGGATTTTAAGGAACTGCAAGCCGCATTGCTCAGCACCGATAACGTCGAGCAATTCCTGCACGAACTNNCCGATGACCGTGGCGTGCAGCGATCCGGTGGCCGCGCGGGTCGACGAGGTGCAGTACAAGCTCGACGACGGTCCTTGCCTGCATGCCGCACGCGACGGCCATACGGTGCGAATCGAAGACACGGCGCGTGATAATGGCGGCGGTAAGGCACGCTGGCCTGAGTTCCAGGCCCAGGCGGCGGCCCAGGGAATTCGGTCCTGCCTGGCGCTGCCGCTGCACGCCGAAGGCCGGTCCATCGGCGCCATTAACTTGTACGCCCGGACGGCATCGGCTTTCGGTAGGGCAGAAGCGAAGCGCGCCGAGAATTTTGCCGCGAAGGCGTCAGGAGCCCTGGCCTTGGCCATGCGGCTGGAATCGCACGCGCTCCTGATAAAGCAATTGCGGTCATCGCTTGCCTCGCGCACCGTTATCGATCAGGCGCTCGGTATCATCATGGCCAGGGAACGCTGCACCCAGGGCCACGCCTTCGCTATCATGCGATCGGCCTCGCAGAACAGCAACGTCAAGCTTCGCGATATCGCCAGCACGATTGTGACGAGCGTGACCGGCGAGGCCCCCCAGCCGCCGCCTCCATTCGAGGACGCGTTAACCGCCAGCAAGCAAGACGCGTTACCGCCGCCGGCAAGAAAACCGCCCGGGCGTCGGGCTAGGCCCCGCCTCCGTCAGTGTCAGCCTTCGCGGGGTCAGCCTNNGCATTGTGCGCCGGACCCGGACGGCCGGCCTGACCCACCTGCTCGTACGGGCCCGCCAGGCACGCGGCGACACTGGGAAATACGTCCAGCAGCCGATCGACGCCGGTCAGGGAGAGAACCCGCTGCACGGACGGGGTGCAGACGACGAGCCGTAGCCCGCTTGAACTGGCCACCGCTCGCCGGAAGGTACGCACCAGCGCGCTGACTCCGGCCGAATCACAAAAGGTCGTATTGCTCATGTCCGCGACCAGCAGAACCGCGCCTTGGTTCAGCACGGACAGCAGATCCTCACGGACCGCGTCGGCATTTGTCACATCTATCTCTGGAGGCAGAGTAACCACGGCTACTTGCCCGATCCACAGAATTGGATAGCGTTTTTGAGACACGAATCACCGCCATGTGCGCACGCGAAGGAAAGTGGGCCGCGTCTCTGGACCCCGAAGGCGGCTACCCCCCGCCGTGCGTCACCGCGCAGCGAACATTATTCAGCCTGCGCGGGGTACCGTGCAAGCGAACCGGACAGAGTCAGGGCAGCGCTTGGCTCGGCGTGGCATGGGGGCCGGACCGCCAGCCCGGTCGTCCGCTTACCTCCGCCAGCCAAGGGGGTTCGGCCCCGACGCGCGTGCAGGTCAGGGCCGAGACCTCGACGGCCGCCTGAAGCGCTTCGCGGACCGGGCCGGGCCGGCCCAGATCGGACTTGGTGAGCTCGCTGACCGACCACCAGGCCAGGAACGCGCCTCCGAACGCATCTCCGGCGCCGATGGTGTCCACGACCTTCACCGGCGGGACGTCGACGGCTATCTCCTGACCCGGCAGGAAAGCCCGGGCTGCCCGCGGACCATCGGTGACCAGAACGAGCGCGGGCCCCTGCTCGAGCAGGGTGGCGGCGGCGCTGGGCGCGGTTGCGCCGGGAAAGAGGTAACCGAGGTCTTCGACACTGACCTTGACCACATCGGTCCGGCGCAGGATGCGGGAGAGCCGGGCCTGGTAGGCCTGCCGGTCGGTGATCGCCCGCGGGCGGCAGTTGGGATCGATCATCACCAGCACGTCCGGCCTCAGGTCCCGGGTGATCAGGAGCTCGATGCTGGTGGCGATGGGTTCCATCACCAGCGCCAGAGCGCCCGCGTGCAGGGCGGTGACATCGTCGGGGAGCGCCGCCGCCAGCAGCGGATACTCCAGCGCGGCCGACGAGGTGCCGGCCAGGTAGAAGTGGTACTGGGCCACTCCGGCCAGGTCGACGTCAACGGCGGCCAGGGTAGTCGGGGCGTCGGTCAGCAGCGGCACCCCCAGCGTGACGCCGTCCCGGTCGAGGCTGGCCCGCAGCATGCGGCCGAACCCGTCCTGCGACAGGCGGCCGAGGAAAGCGGGCGCCAGCCCCAGCCGGCCCATGGTCCTGGCCGTGTTGAACGGCCCGCCGCCTGGCTGAGCGGCGGTGATGCCCTCCTGGCCGATGACAAGGTCGAAGAGCGCCTCACCGGTGACGATGATCATCGATTGACGCGGAGCTGAGCGGCGACGAAGCCCACCGCCCGAGCATACGGAGCGTAGAGGGGGATCCGCTAGCCCTGGCGGAGCAGGATGCCGCGGATGAACGAGGCCTGGCCCGCGTGCTGCAGGCAGTCCGAGATCACGCTGACCAGCCGGACGCTCAGCGTCACGGGCGGATCCCAGCCTTCGTCCACGACCCGCGGCAGGTCCGCGTCGGTGATGCCCGCCACCAGAGCGATGGTCTGCTCGTGCACCGCGTCGTGGTACCCGGTGAGCAGGTCGCCAGAGGAGACCGTGACCTGGGACACCTGCTGGGAGCTGTGCCCGTAGCCGTGATCGAGCGGGGAGAAGGGCAGCTCAAACCGCTTGCCGTACTCCAGCCACACCTGCGGGACGCCGAAAGCGCCCGCCACGTGATCGTCCTGCACCCGGGCCAGATGCCAGCACAGCCAGGCGATCGAGTTCGCCTCGCCGTCGAGCCGGGTCGCCAGCTGACTGGTCGTCAGCCCCTCAACCGCCTCGTGCACGCTCTCCTGAATCCGGCCGAACGCATCCGTCAAAAGTTCCGCACTCGTCATGACTGGCACCTCTTCATTCAAAAGCCAATTTTAGCCGAACGGGCCGTGGTGACACGCCGCGCCGACCTGGTCTGCCGTCCAACGTGGTCGCTCGGCCGGGCCGCACGCGATACCGTTCCGACGTGCCCCCAGGCCGTAGCGGGACATCATCTCGAGAGTCCCCGGACCCCAGCGACCCTAGTACCGCCAAGGCTAAAACTAGTCCCAGGGCCCCCAGCAGCCCCAAAACCCCCAGAGCCCCGAAAGCCTCCGGGACTCCTAAGGTAGCCGACCCCCCCGCCCGGGCGGTGCCGGATGTCGCCGACCTGCTCGCGGCGGCCGTGGCCGGCATCGGCGGCGCGGAACGGCCCGGCCAGGTCACCATGGCCCAGGCGGTCCAGCGGGCCATCGAGACCGGCGAGCACGTCGCCGTCCAGGCCGGCACCGGCACCGGGAAGTCGCTGGCCTACCTGGTCCCGGCCGTCCGGCACGCGATGCTGACCGAGAACACGGTGGTGGTGGCGACGGCCACCATCGCGCTGCAGCGCCAGCTGATCGACCGTGACCTGCCGCGGCTGGCCAAGGCCCTGGAGCCGCAGCTCGGCCGGGAACCGGTGTTCGCGATCCTGAAGGGCNNGGCGCAACTACCTGTGCCTGAACCGGGAGCGCGGCGGCATCGCCGAAGACCCGCAGGACTCGCTGTTCGACCCCACGGCCGGGTCCGATAGCGGTCCCACCTCACCGCTGGGCCGCCAGGTGAAGCGGCTGCACGAGTGGGCGGAGCAGACGACGACGGGGGACCGGGATGAGCTGATCCCCGGCGTGCCCGAAGCGGCCTGGCGCCAGGTCTCGGTCAGCGCGCAGGAGTGCATCGGCGCGCAGCGCTGCCCGTACGGCTCGCAGTGCTTTGCCGAGCAGGCGCGCGACGCCGCGGCCAAGGCGCACATCGTGGTGACCAACCACGCGCTGCTCGCGATCGACGCCACGTCCGATATCGACGTGCTGCCCGAGCACGACGTGGTGATCATCGACGAGGCCCACGACCTGGTGGACCGGGTGACCTCGGCCACGGCGGGGGAGCTCTCCGGTCCGGGCGTGGACGCCGCCGCCCGCCGCTGCGCACGGCTGACCGATTCCGCCGCGACCGAGGGATCGCCCGCGGTGGCGGACCGGCTGCGACAGGCGGCGGGCGCGCTCACCATCGACCTCGGCGACGCGCCCGCGGGCCGGATGGACGTGCTCTCCGATGCGCTCGCCGCGACGCTGACCTCGGTGCGGGACGCGGCGGGCACCTGCGCCGAAGCCATTCGCGCCAGCGCACCTGGCCAGGAGGAGGACCCGCAGCGGCTGGCCACGGCCCGGATGACCCTGGCCGGGCTGGACGATCTGCAGCGCACCGCCGGCCGGGTCCTCGACGCGTTCGGCGCGGACATCACCGCGCGGGACGAGGTGGTCTGGCTCGACCGGCCGTTTACCGAAGACGCGCGGCGCGCGCCAACGCTGCGGGTGGCGCCGCTCGAGGTCGGTCACGTGCTGCGCACCCGCCTGTTCGG
>PMOU01000392.1:6037-6212 GCA_003161205.1 Actinomycetota bacterium
GGGGCGGGCAGCCCCCCCGTGAGGGGGGGTCTGGGGGGGATCTTCCCCCCGAGGCTAAATGGCGCGGGCTCGACGTGGGGTCGCCGTTCGATCATCCGCGGAGCGGCATCTTGTACGTGGCCAGGCACCTGCCGCAGCCGGGCCGGGACGCGCTGCCCGAGGCGTACCTGACCGA
>PMOU01000351.1 GCA_003161205.1 Actinomycetota bacterium
GGGCTGGCTGGCGACGACCACCAGGCGCGAGTGCCTTCGGGTGGTGACGGCGAGTCACCGGTCGGACCGGCTGACGAGCTTGGATGACGCCCTGCAGTTCGTGGACGACGTGGTGATCGACGAGGAGATCCTGATGGCCGAGCGGAACGCGGGGCTGCTCGCGGCCCTGGCCGAGCTCCCGCCCCGGTGCAGGCAGCTGATGTCCATGCTCCTGCGCGACCCGCCCTGTTCATATTCGGAGATCAGCGCAACGCTGCAGATCGCGATGGGAAGCATCGGTCCGCAGCGAGCCCGTTGCCTGGAACGGCTGCGCCAGTCAGATGCCCTCATCGCGCTCGGTGCGGGTGAACATACAACCAACACTCCAGGAGGCGGGCCAGGTGCTTGACGACTGGGACGATGAGCAGCTCCTAGCGGCACTGCGCGAGGCGATGAGGGCGCGCGAGGCCGTGCCTGCCGGGTTCGTCGAGACGGGTAAGAGCGCCTACGCCTGGCACAATATCGACGCCGAACTGGCCCAGCTCACTTATGACTCCCAGCATGACCGGCGCAGTGCCGCGGTCACGCGGTCAGAGACGGCATCGATCCGGGCCCTGACCTTTACCTCGGCCCATCTCAGCCTGGAACTCGAGGTCACCGGGAGCTCGCTGCTCGGCCAGATCATCCCGCTGCGGTCCGGGACGCTCGAGATACAGACCAGGGCGGGCGCGACCACGACGACCCCTGTTGACGAGATCGGCTGTTTCGCCATCGATCCCATCCCGGACGGCCCTTTCCGGCTGCGCTGCCGCATGGTCGACGATACCGACGTGCTGACCGGATGGATCACGCTGTGAGCAGGGGACTTCAGGCCGCGCCCAGCGCCATCAGGGACGTCGCAGTGGCCTGCTGGACCGGATCGTCGCCCAGCCCGCGCCGGACGCTGTAGAGCGACTCGGCGAGGGTCTTACCCGATCGCAGACAGCGGTGCAGCTCCACCATGATCGGCACCACGGCTTGATCGTTGAGCGGGACGATGGCGGCGATGATCCCCGCCGTGCCCAGCGGCAGCAGACTGCTGACCAGGCCGAGCAGCTCGTTGGCTCCGGCTGGCGCCAGCACGCCGGAGTCGCAGCTGGACAGCACCAGCCGGTAGGGCGCGCGGTGAAGCCGCTCGAAGTCGTAGACGGTCAGCGGCCCGTCGTACATGTGCAGCGAGGAGAACAGCGGGCTGTCGGCACGGAATGTCCCGTGCGCGGCGATATGCCCCAGCCACGCTCCATCCAGTGCATACAGCACCTTTTCGGCCGTGGCCTCGCCGGCTGCGAGCACCGTGACATCGTCATAAAACGGCGCTATCAGCGGCAACTCGGCACCTTCCGAAGCCAGGCCCGGCCCGCGGGCGAGGGTGACGTGACGCTGCCGCGGGGCCGGCGCGGCGTCCGCGCGCAGCCAGGCGCCTGCAGACGGGGCGACGCTGACCACCCGGTCGCTTAGCGCGGGAAGAAGTGCCCACGGGATGGGATGGAGCGTACCGGTCGGCACGATGACGATGGGCCCGTCGCCCAGGTGGCGGACGGCCGGGCCGAGAAGAGCCTGCTGCAGCCTGGGTCCCGCTGCGGCCAGGATGGACAGGGCGTTGGCCGGGTCGTCGTCCGGCCGGCTGCGGGCCAGGCGGCGCAGGGCGAAGCGGGCGAAGTCAGCAGCCCGGACAGCATCACTGACGCGGCCCGCCGCGAACTGCCTGACCCGGCCATTTCCACAGGTCAGGACGTGCAGACTGCCGTCGATGTCGACGATCTCAATCAGCTGGGCGGACCCGAGGCGGTCAAGCAGGTGTGCAACGCTGAACGGGGCCTGGCCCGAACTCCAGGCGCCTTGGGACCGCAGCGAGCTGGCCCGCACCGCCCTCTCCAACCGCTGTTGTTCCCGCTGCAAAGACGTGCTCGGCTTACCCTGGCTTCGCGCCTCCTCCAAGTCCCTGGTCACGGCGCGCAGCGCGGCCAGGCTGGCGTTTAGTTCCGCGTCAGCCAGGGGCCGCACGGTGGGGACGGCCAGGGCGGTAGCCCGCCAGCGCTCGCTCCAGGTCAGCAGGAGCCGGGGGTGGCCTGCCTGTGCGGCGTGGCGCTGCGCGAGCGCGGCCAGCTCGGCGCCGTGCACGGTGGCCTGCGCCCGGAGTTCGGAGGCGCCGAGGGTAAACCGGTGCTCGTCCAGGACGTCTAGTCCCCGGCGGCAGGCGACCAGCATCCGGCCCGGACGGTCTGCGGCCTGCGCCCGCAGCGCCTCGCCGAGCCAGCCGCTGACCCGGGACAGGGCCGGACCGTTCCGTCTGGTCCTGGCCGCCGCTATCAGATGACGATCGGCGTCCTTCCGGCGGCCGAGATCCAGGGCCATCCGCCCGGCCAGCAGGTGTGCCTGCGCCGCGTCGCTCGCACCGAACGCATCCAGCCGGGCTGCCGCCCGGTTCGCCTCGCGGAGCAACCCGACCGACGGGGAGGCTGCCTTATAACGGGCCCGGACGAGCACTCCCGCCGCGTGCGCCTGCCACCACGCATTACGCTGCGACCGGAACAAACGGTACGCGGCCTGCGCCCAGTCCTGGGCGGCCTGGGGCCGGGCGGCGGCCAGCGCGCAGTTGGCGGCCATCAGCAACAGTTCGGCCTTCTTCGTGACCCGGCCTTTGATCTGCTCCATCTCGCGCACCGCGGCGTCCGCCTCAGCCAGCGCGTCAACGGCCAGCCCGGCCGCCAGCAGCACGGAGCACCGGTCGATGCGCAGCGATATGGTCGGCACCCGCAGCCGACGGTAGCTTAAGGTAGCGGTGTCCAGGTAGGCCAGCGCAGCAGGGAGGTCGCCCGACGCGAACGCGACGTTCGCTCGGTTGCCCACCGTCAAGTTCGCTTCCAGCTCCTGCCCGACCTCGGCGAACAGCCGCCCGGCGACGGCCAGATCGGCATCGGCCCGGCTGGCCGCACCCGGCGCCCCCACCGTCAGGTACGTCATCGCGCGCGCGTTGAGCGCGCGAGCCAGATAAAGCGAGTCACCGGCGCGCCGCAGCACGCCGACCGCGTTCCTCAGGTCTTCCAAGGCCGCTTGATACCGGCCCAAGGTCACCAACACGATCCCGCGGCGGACCAGGACCCGAGCGGCCAGGACACCGCTGGAACGCCGCACCGCCTGGTCCAGGGTGGCCAGCCCGGCTGGCGTCTGGCCCGCATAGACCAGCGCTGGGCCCAGGCTGGCGAGCACGTCGACCTCACGTTCGGCCGAACCGGACAGGCGCGCCAAGCGCAGCGCCTCGCGCAACTCGCGCACTCCGGCCTTCACGTCGCCGAAATCACGCAGGACGATCGCTGCAGCCTGATGAGCCACGGAGGCATCATAGGGATGCGGCTGCCCGGCCAGCACTTCGCGCGCGCTGGCCAGTGCGTCCCTGGGACGGGACAGGGTCAGCGCGAGCAAGTCATCCGTACCGCGCGGACCTTCCTCCGCCGCGCGGACTCCTCCAGCCACGAACCGATCTTAGTTCTCCCTAATTGGGTGGTCTATGTATTAAACGGACAAGTCGGTCCCTCCGTACAGCATCCGAGTCCGCGGGCGTTCGGGGGAGCCCGCGGACTCGCGACCACCGCTCACATGCTTGGTCCGTTGGTTACCGACGCTCAGTGCGTTGGCTATCGACGCTTAAGGTCGTTGGTTGCTGCCAGCGTCCACTGGTTATCGCTCGTTACCCCGTCGCCGGTCACCGGTTCCGGGTCATGATCCATTCTGGGAGAGATAGTGCCAGGAGAACTGAAACCACGGATCGCCGACCACGTCAACCACATCGTCCAGGCGTTCCAGAGCCAGGGAACCGATATCCGGTGCGAGAACCATCCCAACGGCGGGATGGACTTCATGCACGCCGAGCGCCAGATCGTGGTCCGTGCGGAGGACCGCGCGGACGTCATTTCGGTCCTGGAGCGGGCCGGCGCGGCACCGTCTCGGGTCGAGCACATCACCAGGGGCGTGGAATTGCTTCACTTTGATGCCGCTGCGGATCGCACCGACGGCTGGGTCCTTGGCCTGATAGAGAGGATCGACAAGGAGATTGGCCGGGGTATCGCGACGCCCAATCACGTATTGACCGTGGCACCGGGCGATATGCATCCCTGCCCGGCCACTGAGCCACTGGAAGTGGAAGACGGGATCGAACCGTACCCCGGAGTCCGGCAGGAAAACGGCGGAGCCGGGGTGCTGATCTACATCGCCGACACCGGCCTGCTCCAAGGTGCGGAGGACGGCCATCCGTGGCTGCGAGGGGTCACCTGCGAGCGGGCCAGCCACCCGTGGCGGACCGGGGACGGGGACCGAAGCGATGAGGACAAGCTGCCGCCGCCGGTTCGAGGGGCTGACGGCCAGGAGATTCAGCCGATCGGTGTCTACGACGGGCACGGCACGTTCGTCGCGGGCGTGGTCCGGTGCATGGCACCGGAGGCCAACATCATCGTCGGGAATGTCTTCAACACGGCCGGCAGCGCGCTGGAAACGGATTTCGTCAAGAAGCTCGACGAGGCGCTCGATCACGGCGTGGACATCTTCCACTTGTCGGTCGCGTCACCAACCAGGCGCGATCATGCGCTGGTGTCCCTGAAGGGCTGGATGGAGCGGCTGGCGCAGGACTACAAGGGCGCCGTTTGCGTCGTCGCGGCAGGGAACAGCGACGCTCCTCGGCCGTGCTGGCCGGCCGCATTCCCGGGAACGGTCGCTGTGGGGGCGCTCGGCATCGACGGACACAGCCGCTCAGACTTCAGCAACCACGGCGGTTGGGTCGACGTGTACGCCCCAGGCAGGGATCTCATCAACGCTTACGCCACCGGGACCTACACCTGCCATGCCGCGCCCTTCAAGGGCCACGAGAGGACGTTTTACGGGATGGCGAAGTGGAGCGGCACGTCCTTCTCATCTCCCATCGTGACTGGACTGATCGCGTCCCGGATGTCCCGTTCCGGGGAGAACGCCCGGGAAGCGGCCGCTGCCCTGCTGGCCGAAGCCAGGGCGAAGGCGGTTCCGGGAGTCGGGCCCGTGCTGATGCCTTGACAGGCGTGCGTTCGGGCTGGGCCGCACGCGCCTGGCGGTTAGACGACCAGGATCCGCTGCGCCCCGACCGGGGACTATCCCGTGGAAGTAACGGCGCGCTTGGCGGCGGATTCGAGGGCTGAGGGGGACAGCCAGCCGTCGTGGGACCAGAGGATCTTGCCGGACGCGGAGACCAGGACGAACCAGGGCTGGTCCTGGACACCGTAGCCATCCGCTACCCGGCCGGTGGTGTCGAGCGCGACCGGGTAATCCAGCGCTGCGCCTTTCAGGTAGGAGCGGACGGCCTGGGCGGAGGGTTCGACGACCGTTTCGTCCACGGCGGTCAGCGGCGGCAGGCCTTGGTGGCGGGCCGCCGCGGCGTAGGCGTTAGCGCCGATGAGCTCGGACTTCAGGTCGGAGACCTCCGATAGCCAGGTGGCGAAGAACATCACCAGGCGCGGCTGGCCTGGCCCCAGGGCGACGGTGCCACCGTCGCTTTCGGCGGACGGCAGCGTGAGATGGCTGGTGGGGCCCTGCACGGTGATGGAGGCGAGCGACTGCTGGCTGGCAACGTGCGGATGACCGGGCAGCAGGGTGGCGATCTCGTCCGCGAGGACCTGCGCGGACTGCCCGACGCTGGAGTACGCCATCTGCGTCAGGTAAAGCTTGCGCTCGCGGCCCTGCTGATCGATCACGTACAGGGCGGGAGTGTGGTCGATCTGGCCCGCCTCGATCTGCACGGCGATGCCGTAGGCGCCCCAGATGGCCTTCAGCTGCGAACGCGCCCCGGTGAGGAAGTCCCACTGGTTGACCATGCCGTGCGCCCGGGAGTAGGCGAGCACATCCGCCACGCTGGTGGCATCGGGGTTCGCGTCCACGCCGAGCAGCTGGACCTGGCCGCCCGCGGCACCGAGCAGCTGCTTGGCCTCGAGCATCGCCTGGGTGGTCAGCGGGCAGACCGTGGTGCACTGCGAATCCTCGAACGACAGCATGACGACCTTGCCGCGGAACTGGCTGAGCGACATCGGCTGGCCGAACTGGTTCACCAGGCTCACGTCGGGCGCTTGCTTCATCCCGAGCGAGGAGCCGAGGTCCAGGTTGGGATTGTTCATCCCGGCGGTATTCGCCATGGCCTGGGAGCCCGCGGATGGCGAGCTGGCGGCCGAACCGGAACTGCACCCGGTCAGCACGCTGAGCATGGCCACGGCGGCAAGAGCGAGAGCTGCGCGGAACTTGTTCATCGCGCAGAGAGCCTACTGCGGCTCGTCTCCGACGATCACGGCGCCTCCGTGCCCCCAGGACATATACCGGTAGGTCAGGTTAATCAGGGTCGCCACCCGGTTGCGCCCGCCGAGCAGGTAGACCAGGTGCAGGGCGAACCACGCCAGCCAGGCCAGCGTGCCGGTCAGCCGCAGTCCCCCGGCCAGCTGGACCACGGCGGATCGCCGCCCGATGGTGGCCATCGTGCCCTTGTCGTGGTATTTGAACGGCTCGGTCGCTTCCTTGCCCTCCAGCCGGACGATCTGCGCGGCGGCGTGCCGCCCCATCTGGATGGCGGGCTGGGCCAGCTGCGGGGTGGGATCGTCGGGGTTGATCGCGATATCCCCGACCGCGAAGATCCGGTCCTGGCCTTGTACCCGCAGGTCGGGGCCGATCACGAGGCGGCCGTGCTTGCCCTGCGGCAAGCCCCAGCCGCCCACCTCCGCCGAGGCGGCCACGCCGGCCGCCCACACGGTGATGTCGCTCGGCAGGTCTTCGCCGTCGGCCAGGTGCACGTACTTGTCGGTGACCTCGGCGATCTCCGTTTTCAGCCGCACGTCGATGTCGCGGGCGTCCAGCTGCGCCTTGGCGTACTCGCGCAGCTTCTCGTTGAACGGCCCGAGCAGTGACGGTGACATCTCCACCAGCCGGACGTGCACCCGGGCCGGATCGACGTCGGGAAAGGTCGCGCCGAGCACGGTGGCGCGCAGCTCGGCCAGCGTGCCGGCCAGCTCCACGCCGGTGGCACCGCCGCCGACCACCGTAACGGTGAGATCGCCGCTGCTCACGCTCAGCCGCTCGAAGCCCGCCATCAGATGATCGCGCAGCACGATGGCGTCGGTGCGGGTGTACAGGGCGAAGGTGTGCTCGGCTGCCCCCTTGATGCCGAAGTAGGAGGCCGACACCCCGGTCGCCACGATGAGGTAGTCGTACCCGAACTCCAGGCCGTTGCTGAACGTGACGCGCCGGGACGCCGCGTCGATCGCGGTCAGCTCGCCGCGCCGGTAATTGGCCCCGTACCGCCGCGCGAAGCCGCCCGCCGGGTAGGCCACATCGCCGGGATTGAGCCCAGCCGTGGCTACCTGGTAGAGCAGCGGCTGGAAGGTGCTGTAGAGGTGGCCGTCGATCAGCGTGACCCGCAGGCCCGCCCGGGTGAGCTTCTTGATGGCGGAAAGGCCGCCGAACCCCGCACCGCAGATGATCACGTGCGGGGCATCCGGGTCAGCCTGCCGTTTTCTCGCGATCGTCCTCACCTCCGAGCCCTACCGAGATGTCCATATCCTTGCGCCGTTTCTGTGCCTGCGCGTACAGCTCGTACGCGCGGCGGTCCTGTTCGGTGTACGGCGGTGGCGCGATGCTGCGTGGCCATAGCCGGTATGTACGTACCACGTTAATCTCGACCGCATAAAGGGTGAGCTCCGCCTCCAGGTACAGCCAGGCGATCAGGCCGAGCACGACGGCGAAAGTGCCGTACGACGTCGAGGCGTGGGCCAGCTGATGCGACACGAAATAACCGCCGAAGGACTGCAGCACCTGCCAGATGACCGCACCGATGATGGCGCCGAGCCGCAGCTGCCGCCAGCTGATCTCCGATGCGGTGCCGAGCCGGAAGGCGAGCCAGAACACCCCGATGTTGAGCACCAGCGAGACCGCGATCGCCGCCACGGACGCGCCGAAGCCGGAGAGCACGTGGCCGGCCCCGCTCGCCAGCCCGGACACGATCGTGGTGCCGATCAGGCCCAGGCCGATGACCAGGATCAGCCCGAAGCTGCGCAGCCACGACCACGGGAATCCGGGCCGGCGGGTGATCGGGATCTCCCATACCGAGTTGAGCGCGTTCTGCATCGCGGTCGCCACGCTCCGGGAGCCGATGAACGTCCCGAGCAGGCCGATCACGAGGGCCAGCCCGGCCTCGTGGAGCCGGCCGATGTGGCCGAGCTGCGGGCCGATCACCGGATACTGCGCCAGCGCGGAGTTCAGCAGCTTTTTCTGCAGCGCCGGATCATTCTTGAGCACGATGTCGACCACGGTCACCAGGACCAGCAGCAGCGGGAAAATCGCGGCGAAGGCGTAATAGGCGATCAGCGCGGCGAGGTTGCCGGCGCTATCGTCACCGAACTTCTTCCACACCGCGACCGGCACCGCCAGCCAGGCGTGCCGCTGCTGAAGCTCATCCGCCGCCCGGATAGCTCTTTTGGCCATGCTCATCGTCAGGGAGACCTACCCCGCCCGGGCGCATCCATCCGCCGGTAACCGGCCGTTAAAGGTTAAGCGCGACCAGCACCGGACGCAGGCACCCCTGGCCCGCGCTGGCCGCGGCCGACGGGCTGACGCCAGGGCTCGGCGTCGAACCAGCCGATGCGGACGTTGCCGGCCCGGCGGAGGTGCCGGGTGAGGTGGCCCGTGAGGTGAGCGGCGGGGTTGAGGTGGAGGTGGACGGCGAGGTGGGGGTGGGCGTGGGGGTGGGGGTCGGCTGCGGCGGGGTCGTCGGCGCGAGCTTGGTGCAGGCCGCGATCACGACCAGGTCACTGGCGGAGTCGGCGCTGCCGCCGATGCCGCCGAGATCGACGAAATAGTGCGGCCAGGGCAATCCGGCCGAGGCCAGCGTGACCCGCTGCATGGCGATGTCGTAAGCCCACGCGTCTCCGCTCGCACCCTGGTCGAGCCCGAGTGCTATGCCTGCCCGGACCACGTAGATGCCGGCCGACCCGTTGACCGCGGAGCCTGAGGCGGTCGCCTTGATCCGCCCGGTCTGCGGGTCGACGCCGATGAGATTGGATCCCTTGGTGAGGTAGAACCGCTGCGCGAGCGGGTCGGTGCCCTCGGACACCGCGCCACCGATGGTCCAGAGCGTGGCTCCGGTCGTACCGCTGTACGCGGTCACCCCGGCCGCCGAGGAGAACAGGACCACGCCGTCGAGCGCGGCGCTGAGCGTGCCCAGGAACGACTCGCTCTCCAGCGGGCGGACGAGGAGTTCGGTCCCGGTCGTCAGGTCGATCCTGCGCAACGCCGTGACCGGCGCCGACCCCACGAAGCCGCCGGAGGAATCCGCCACGTACAGGTAGTCGCCGTCGGCCCGCCAGGCCTGCGCGACCGGGCCGGTGGGCTGCCGCCAGGATGCGTGGCCGGTGGCGTTGTCGTAACTTGTCACCGCGGTCGCGCCGACGATGACGGTATCCCGCGGGCCGCCCGCGACCGCCCCGCCGAACACGGCGGCCGGATACCGGCCCCGCTGGACGCCGTCCGAGCCGGACAGGACCACCTCGGTGCGCTTGGGGCTGCGGGCGGAGCCCGGAGAGGAAACTCCCGCGGTAACCTCGCCCGGCCAGGTGCGCACGGAGATGATGGCCGCACCAGCGCCGAAGCCGGTCAGCGTCACCCGCCACCGCAGCGCCCCCGTCTGCGCGGAGTACCCGGCCACCGTCAGTCCCGAGCCGACGGCGACCATCCCGTCGCCGACGGACAGGTAGGCCAATCCGGAGGCCGGTTCCGTGCCGGTCAGCCCGGGCACGACGTCCCATGACCCGGACAGCGGCGCAGACCACCTGACCAGGCCCGGCACGGAACCAGGCCGGCAACCAGGCCGGCACGCTGACGGGGACGGCGCGCCGGCCGCACCCGACGTCGGGTAAGGCGCGAAGGCCACGGCCAGGAGCACGACCACCAGGGCCCAGCGTCGCAGCCGCGGAGAAGTACCCGCCGTGCCCAGCCGGACCCGGCCACCGATGCCGTGCGCGGCCCGGCGGCGCATCCGGCCGAGGAACCTGTGGGCTGCTCGCCGTCGCGTCCGCCTGGAGCCCTTGCGTCCCGGCCGCTGCGTCACCATCCCACCGTAGGAGAACCATGGCCGTCCAATACGGCCGATCGCCGCAAACGTGATCACCTGGCCTAAGCGTCGGCACCTGGCGCTAACGTTGGATAAGTCCACGCCTATGAGGAAGTATCTGCCTCGATGAATTATCCGCCTCGATGAGGAGGTAAGTCATGACTGATCGTGCTCCGCTCCCCTATGACTTCTTGCCGGCCGTGCCGTCGTTCGAGCTGCACAGCGAGCACGTCGCGGACGGGGAGGCGATGTCGGGTCAGCACGTCTATGACGGGTTCGGCATGACGGGAGCGAATGTCTCCCCGTCGCTGTCCTGGTCCGGGTTCCCCGCCGAGACCAAGAGCTTCGCCGTCACCTGCTTTGACCCGGACGCGCCGACCGGGTCCGGGTTCTGGCACTGGATCGTGCTCGACATCCCCGCCTCAGTGACCGAGCTCGAGGTGGGCGTGGCCGGGAACGCCGGCTCCGGCCTGCCCAAGGGCGCGTTCCACGTCCGTAACGACTACGGCGCCAAGGACTTCGGCGGAGCAGCCCCGCCGGCCGGGGACCCGCCGCACCGCTATGTGTTCGCGGTGCACGCGCTCGACGTGGAGTCCCTGGGCGTCGACGACGAGATAACGCCCGCCGTGGCCGGGTTCAACCTGCGCTTCCACACGATCGCTCGCGCCCTGCTGATCCCGGTTTACGGCCACTGATCACGGAGCACGCCGCAGCTGGCGGGGTCGTAACCGGGAAGGCTGGCGAGCTGGGCGACCAGCCACGGCGACGTAAGCACTTTCAGCAGGCCCTGAACTTCCCGGGACGCGGCGTGCTTAGCGGGTAGCACCAGGTCGAACTGCTCGGCGGCGAGCGCGATGAAGTCCAGCCCGTACGCCAGCGCGGCGGGCTCGCTCGAGACGCCCGCGTCGGCGAGACCGCCGGCGATGGCCGCCGCCACCTGCAGGTGCCCGGCGGCCCGGCTGTCGTAGCCGGGGAGTTCGGCCGGGGTCAGGCGCAGGCGCGCGCACTCGCGGTCCAGGAGCGTGCGCGCTTGCGCGCCTGTCTCCCGGTTCACCAGCCGCAGCCCCTGGCGGGCGACATCGTCCAGGCCGCGCACCCGCGTCCCGGGCCGCACCACCAGGCCCTCGCGCCAGGCGGCGAACCCCACCACCTCGGCGCCGCCGGGAATCGGTGTCACCTGGCCGGCACCGCGCTCGCCGCCGGGTGAGTGCATGCCCGCGGCGTGCACCAGCCCGGCGGCGGCCAGCCGCAAGGCCTCGCCGCTGCCGCACGGCCACCACGCGAACGCCACGGGCGGATCGAGCAGGGCCAGCGGGGTCTCCAGCAACGGCAGCGCCGGATCGCAGCCCGCCACCACCAGCGTGGGCCGTGGCGGCCCGATCGGCCGGACCTCGAGCGGCTCAGCTCCCCCGGTGGTGACGACTAGGCCGCCCGCCGCGCCGAAGCCCACCCGGGCGGCCATGTCCGCGTGCAGCGGCAGCGCGACGAAGGTGTCACCGACGGTCGCGAGCACGACCCGGGATCCCCGGTGGCCGGCCGGCGCCACCGGCCGCGCTAGCACCGGATCGGCGGGATCACCCGGGCCGAACAGCTCCTCGACCGTCATGCCGAGCGCGCGGACCAGAGCCAGGGCGACCCGCAGCGAAGGATCCGAATGCCCGGACTCGACGGCGGACACGGCCTGCCTGGTGACGCCGGCGACCCCCGCGAGCTGCTGCTGGGACAGGCCGCGGGCCTGCCGGGCCAGCCGCAGCCGCGCCCCGTGCGTCTGGGTGACCTCCGCCGCGGCCCGGCCTGCTGACTCGCCAGCTTCCGTCATGCCCCGACCTCCCTGTTCCCGAGCATTGCTTGACAACAGCACTCTATGATCCGGGGTTGACATCCTCCCCCGCCTGAAGGCGAGGGATTCCAGCTACTACGCCGATGGGAGCAGCAGTTGAGGTTCGCGGNNCGGTCCACCCGCCCGCACGCCGAACACCGCTGGCTCGTGAACGCGGGATTGATCTTCTCCACCCGGCCCGGGGCCTTGTCCTCCAGGCGGCGCACCAGCAGCCCCCACCCGGACCCCAGGATGCCTCGGTTCAGCCCGGCCTTCTGCCTGACATTCCGGCCCGGGTTCTCTCGCGTACCTTTCGCGGACCGGGTCATGTTCGCGATCTTCAGGTCCTCGACCCGGATAACATCGAACCGCCGCACGATGCCGGTGCTGGTCTTCTCCGCCCAGTCCTTACGCCGGTCCGTCTCCCGGGCCTTCAGCCGGCCGATCGCGTGCTTGGCCCGGCTGCGACGGTTCGAGCCCCGCGTGGCGCGGGCGAGCCTGCGCTGCAGCCGCCGCAGCCGGGCCCGCTCCCGCACGGTCAGGCGGGGGGCGTGCAGCAGGTCGCCGGTGGACAGCGCCGCGCTTACCGCCACGCCCCGGTCGATGCCGACGATCTGGCCGTTACCGGGGGCGGGGACCGGCGCTGGGATCACGGCGAAGGCGATATGCCAGCGGCCCGCCCGGTCCCAGGTCACCCGGTAGGACTTCGCCCCTGCAGGCACGGCGCGGGACCAGCGGAACCTCACCCACCCGGCCTTGGGTACCCAGACCTGGCCGACGTGGCGGGACACGCGGCGCACATCCCACTGGCCGCCGCGCCCCACGATCCGGAATCCCTCGTTCCGGCCGGCTTTGCGCCACGACGGCCGCCGGGCCGGGTTCTTCGGGTCGAGGAACGCGGCCATGGCCTGGGTGAAGTCCCGCAGCGCCTGCTGCTGGACCGTCTGGGAACCCGCGGCCAGCCACGGGTACTCCTTCCTCGCCTGGGTGAGCTGCCGGCACTGCTCCAGGTAGCCCGGCGCGCTCGCCCGGCCCGGGTGCCCGTGGGAGTGCTGTTCGACGGCCAGGTTCCAGACGTACCGGGCGTGGCCGCAGTGGTCCCGCAGCGCCGCTTCCTGGGCGGGGGCGGGGAGGAGCCGGTACCGGGACATGCGAACACACTATCGGACACCACTGACATTTCCGGGGAGGTGAAGCGGCGTTCCCTCCCCGGCCTGAAGACCGGGGTCTCTACGCCGCTATCCTGATGAAGACGCAGATCATCGACGTCCGTACCGGGAACTCCGAAACGATCAGGGACATCACCCGGGAATGCGCGGAGTTCGCGGGGGCGGCCGCGGACGGGGGCGACGGCCTGCTGCACGTGTTCGTCCCGCATGCGACCGCGGGGATAGCCCTGATCGAACTGGGCGCGCGCAGCGACGACGACCTGCTGGCCGCCCTGGCGGAGCTGCTGCCGGCCGACGGCCGCTGGCGGCACGC
>PMOU01000631.1 GCA_003161205.1 Actinomycetota bacterium
CTGCTGCTGTCGCTGCCCGGCTCCCCGGTGATGTACTACGGCGACGAGATCGGCATGGGCGACAACATCTGGCTGGGCGACCGGGACGGCGTCCGGACCCCGATGCAGTGGACGCCGGACCGCAACGGCGGCTTCTCCCAGTGCGACCCGCAGCGGCTCTACCTGCCGCCGATCCAGGACGCGATCTACGGCTACCAGGCACTGAACGTCGAGGCCCAGCAGCGCAACGCCGGCTCGCTGCTGCAGTGGACCCGGCGGATGATCGAGATCCGCAAGCGGCATTCGGTCTTCGGCACCGGCGCGTACGAGGAACTGACCTCCTCCAACCCGAGCGTGCTGGCCTTCGTCCGGCTGCCCGGCGCCCCCGATGACGACGACACCGACGGGTCCGACCGCATCCTGTGCGTCAACAACCTGTCCAGGTTCCCGCAGCCGGTCGAGCTCGACCTGCGGCGCTTCATCGGCGTCACGCCGGTGGAGTGCATGGGCGGGGTCACGTTCCCCAAGATCGGCGAGCTCAGCTACCTGCTGACGCTGCCCGGTCACGGGTTCTACTGGTTCCAGCTCCCGGCGGCGCGCGAAGACCGGTCCGGGTCCGAGGAAAACCGGCCTGGCGGGCACGAGAGCCACCAGCCGTGACGCTTGTCCCCATATCCTGAAATATCTGACATGCAGCCCGCAAATCCGCCGCCGCGTGTTTGCCGGGTTATGCCCGGGGGAGAGGGTATGCCAAGCTCATGACGTTCGAAGACATACTGGCTACCTGGCTGGTCAAGCAGCGATGGTTCGCAGGCAAGGGGCGAACCGTCCATGACCTCGCGGTCGTGGCCGACACCGAGGTCATCCCGGGCGACCCCGGCCTGCGGCAGCTGATCGTCACCGTCTCCCACGGCGCGACCTCCGATAGCTATCAGCTCTTCGTCGGCTCCCGCGCGCGGCTCCCGGCCCGGCTGCGGCACGCCCGGATCGGGACCTACGACGGCCTGCAGATCTACGACGGCCTGCACGACACGGATCTGACCCGGATGCTGCTCGACTCGATCGTGGCGGACCGGACCGTGGGCACGCTGCAGTTCCGCCGGGTGCCCGGGGCCCAGATCGGATGGGACCAGATCGGCTGGGACGAGGGCGGGATGGACAGCCTGGTGCTCACCGGGGAGCAGAGCAACACCAGCCTGGTGTTCGGCGAGTCCGCCATCTTCAAGGTGTTCCGCCGGGTCACCCCCGGGCCGAACCCCGACCTTGAGGTGTCGCTGGCCCTGGCCGAGCTGGGCTCCACGCACATCGCCGAGCCGTTCGGCTGGATCGAGACCAAGATGGACGGCGCCACCACGGTGCTCGCCATCTTGTCCCGCTACCTGCGCGCGGCCTCCGACGGCTGGTCGCTGGCCGCGACCAGCGTGCGCGACCTGTACGCGACCGAGGGCGCGGGCGCGGGCGAGGTCGGCGGGGATTTCGCCGGCGAGGCCGAGCGGCTCGGTGCCGCGACCGCGCAGGTCCACGGGGATCTGGCGGCCGCGTTCGGCCGCTCTGAGCTGGCGCCCGAGGCGATCCGCGAGCTGGCCGAGCAGATGTTCCGGCGGCTCGACATCGCCATCTCGGCCGTGCCCGAGCTGGCCCGGTACGCGGAAAAGATCGGGGACGCCTTCTCTCACCTGGCCAAGCTGGTCGACCCGGTCCCGGCGCAGCGGGTACACGGCGACTACCACCTGGGCCAGGTGATGCGGACCCAGACCGGCTGGGTGATCCTCGATTTCGAGGGCGAGCCCGCCAGCCCGCTGGCCCAGCGCCGGGCCCGGTCCTCTCCGCTGCGGGATGTGGCCGGCATGCTGCGCTCGTTCGACTACGCCGCCCGGCACCAGCTGCTCACGCGCCCCGACGCGGCCCTCCTCACGCCCAGGGCGAGCGGCTGGGTCCGGCACAACAGCGAGGCGTTCTGCGCGGGGTACGCCGAGGCGGGCGGGCTGGACCCGGCGCAGAACGCGGTGCTGCTTCGGGCCATGCTGCTTGACAAGGCCGTGTACGAGGTCATATATGAAGCCAGGAACCGCCCCACCTGGCTGTCCATTCCACTGGAATCTATCGCCGAATTGTAGACATGACACATTCTGATATTCCCCTGGGCGAAATCGATCGGGTTGTCGCCGGACATCACCACGACCCGCATTCGGTGCTCGGCGCGCACCCCGGCCCGGACGGGGTCATCGTCCGGACGCTTCGTCCGCTGGCCACCTCGGTGACGCTCATCCTGGACGACGGCCGCAGGTTCCCCATGGAGCATGTGCACGAGGGCGTCTTCGCGGTCACCCTGCCGGACGAGAAGGTGCCTGACTACCGNNTTTCCCGGGTCGGAAACCGAGACGGTACTCGATGACCCGTACCGTTACCTGCCCACGCTGGGTGAGTTCGACCTGTACCTGATCGGCGAAGGCCGGCACGAGGAGCTGTGGCGCGTGCTCGGCGCGCACGTCCGCGAGGTCGGCCAGGCCACCGGGACCTCGTTCGCCGTCTGGGCGCCGAACGCGCACGGTGTCCGGGTCACCGGCGACTTCGACTTCTGGGACGGCCGCGCCTACCCGATGCGCTCACTGGGCGGCTCGGGCGTGTGGGAGCTGTTCATCCCGGGCGTGACCGAGGGCGCCAGGTACAAGTACGCGATCTGCGGCCCGGACGATGTGTGGCGGGACAAGGCGGACCCGCTGGCCAACGCCACCGAGCAGCCGCCCGCCACCGCGTCGGTGGTGTACACCTCGCGCTACTCCTGGGAAGACGCCTCGTGGGTCGCGGCCCGGGCTTCGCGGCAGGCGGTGCGGGAGCCGATGAGCATCTACGAGGTGCACCTGGGCTCGTGGCGGCTGGGGCTTTCCTACCGGGAGCTGGCGGTTCAGCTGGTCGAGTACGTCAAGGACCTCGGCTTCACGCACGTGGAGTTCATGCCGGTCGCCGAGCACCCGTTCGGCGGCTCCTGGGGCTACCAGGTCACCTCGTACTACGCGCCCACGTCGCGGTTCGGCAGTCCGGACGACTTCCGCTACCTGGTCGACGCGCTGCACCAGGCCGGCATCGGCGTGCTGCTCGACTGGGTCCCCGGGCACTTCCCGCGGGACGAGTGGGCGCTGGCCAGGTTCGACGGCACCCCGCTGTACGAGCACGCCGACCCCCGGCGCGGCGAGCAGCCCGACTGGGGCACGTACGTGTTCAACTTCGGGCGCACCGAGGTGCGGAACTTCCTGGTCGCCAACGCCGTCTACTGGCTGGAGGAGTTCCACGTCGACGGGCTGCGCGTCGACGCGGTCGCGTCCATGCTGTACCTGGACTACTCGCGCAAGGACGGCGAGTGGGAGCCGAACCAGTACGGCGGCCGGGAGAACCTCGACGCCATCACGTTCCTGCAGGAGGCCAACGCCACCTGCTACAAGCGCGTCCCCGGCATCACCATGATCGCCGAGGAGTCGACCGCCTGGCCCGGGGTGTCCCGGCCGGTGCACCTGGGCGGCCTCGGGTTCGGCTTCAAATGGAACATGGGCTGGATGCACGACACGCTCGCCTATATGAGCCAGGATCCCATCTACCGCCAGTACCACCACAACGAGATCACGTTCTCCCTGATCTACGCGTTCTCGGAGAACTACATCCTGCCGATGTCGCACGACGAGGTGGTGCACGGGAAGGGCTCGCTCGTCGGCAAGATGCCGGGCGACGAATGGCGAAAGTTCGCCGGGCTGCGCTCGCTGCTGGCGTACATGTGGGCCCACCCGGGCAAGCAGCTGCTCTTCATGGGGTCGGAATTCGGCCAGGTCAGCGAGTGGTCCGCGGACAACGGGCTGGACTGGTGGGTGCTCGACTACGGCGTCCACCGCGGCGTCCAGCAGCTGTCCCGCGACCTGAACGCGATCTACCGCCAGTTCCCCGCGCTGTGGGAGCTGGACACCGCTCCCGAGGGGTTCAGCTGGATCGANNCCGGGCACCGCCATCCAGGGGGACACGTCGAGGACGATCGCCTGCGTCGCCAACTTCTCCGCGATGCCGCATCAGGACTACCAGCTCGGCCTGCCGCACGCGGGCCGCTGGCGCGAGGTGCTCAACACCGACGCGGAGATCTACGGCGGCAGCGGCGTCGGCAACCTGGGCAGCATCGAGGCCGTCCCGGTGCCCTGGCACGGCCGCCCGGCCTCGGCCACCATCACCCTGCCACCGCTGGGCGTCCTGTGGCTCGCCCCCGAAGATGAGGACGCTCTGGAGGGCTGACGTCAGGTGGCGGCCCAGATGCCGCCGTCGACCGGGATGGTAGCGCCGGTCACGTAGGCGCCCGCGCGGCTGCTCAGGTA
>PMOU01000175.1 GCA_003161205.1 Actinomycetota bacterium
ACTATGAGCAGGAACGAGGCTCCGTCAAGCAAGAACACGGCGGCCTCACCGCTGAGTGCGATGATAATACCGGCCAAGGCCGGCCCAGCGATCTTAGACAAACCGGTAATCGCTGCGTAGAGGGACGAGCCTCGCCTCAACTCTGCCGCACCGACAAGGTCCAGCATGAACGCTTGCCGAGCGGGTACATCAACTGCCTGGACACTGCCGATGACGAACGACAAGACCAAGAGATACCATACCGCTACCCACCCGCACAGCAGCGGTACGCCTAGCGCAAATGCCCCTGCGGACTGAGCCAGCTGGGTGACGATGATAACTTCGGCTGCACGATGCCTTGCTACGATTGTCCCCGCGCGACGGCTAAAGAATAGGATGGGCAGGAACTGGCAAGCTACTACCGCCGCCAGGATTACCGCATTCCCGTGTGCAAGGTGCAGGCTTAGCCAATAGAGAGCTGTATAGCTCATCATTGTACCCAGGATCGACAAGGCCTGCGCCCCGGTGTACCACCGATAACCGGGACTCGCGATACCGATTCGTCGGCTGGTGCCCGCGGGCATGAAAAGCCTCCGTCTTACGGTCTCCGTAGAAGTAATAACTAGAAAAACAGGCGCAAACTCAGCACAATACTACTCCATCACCGCGACGACACCCCGTCCCGCGCCGCATCAGGAACGCGGAAACGGCCCTGGACACGCCAAAGCGGCGCCCGCCCTGGTGCGGGAGCGGCTTACCGGATAACTTCCGAGATCAATCGCTCCTTCCAAGTGCATGCGCAAATCTCTATCGCGAATAGGCACGACCTTCACGACGCCTGGAATGCGCTCCTCTCGGGTCGGCACTGTCCCAGTCGGGTGACCTCCCCAAGTCGGGCCACTGCCGATTAATACCTGACTTGGCTCAATTAGTGCGCATCAGCACGGCAGAGCGACTTCGCGAACTTCCGGTTCCGCAAGCACCGGATCTTACGTCCATCTGCGCCCGAAACCCGTTGGACGGCATCGGGCACGGGCTGACATCGTGGGGTGCTATGCGACAGGAGGACATCTGGGATCACGAGGCGGCCCAGCGGTATGACACGCCGGACACTGGCATGTTCTCCCCGGAGGTGCTCGGGCCGGCCGTAGACCGGCTCGCCGGACTCGCCGGTCAGGGCCAGGCGCTGGAGTTCGCCATCGGCACCGGCCGCGTCGCCCTTCCTCTTGCTCAGCGCGGTGTGCCGGTCACTGGCATCGAGCTGTCACGTCCGATGATCGGGCAGCTGCGCACCAAGGCCGACGAGGCGGCCATCCCGGTGATTGCCGGTGACATGGCCACCGCTCGGGCCCCCGGCCGGTACACCGTCGTCTACCTCGTTTACAACACGATCTCCAACCTGCTGACCCAGAACGAGCAAGTAGCGTGTTTCCGCAACGCCGCCCGGCACCTGATGCCCGGCGGCCGGTTCGTCATTGAGCTGTGGGTACCGGAGCTGCGCACGCTGCCACCCGGACAGCAGGCCACCGTCTTCAAGTCCGACCCCCGGATACATCGGCCTGGACACCTATGACGTGCTGCACCAGCGTGTCATCTCACACCACTTCACGTTCGGCACCGGCAAGCAGGCACGGATCTTCCGCAGCCCGCACCGTTACATCTGGCCTGCGGAACTGGACCTGATGGCGCAGCTCGCTGGGTTCGAGCTAGAGGCGCGGCACGCCGACTGGGCCGGGGCCGAGTTCACCGCCGAGTCCCGATCCCGCGTCTCGGTCTACCGCCTCCTGGCGGCGTCCTAACGCCACAGCTATGCGGCCACGGAGGTAGGTCACTCTACGGCCCCGATTTAGTGCGCAGATGCGCCTACTACAAGCTAAGAACTCGCAGGTCAGCGCGCTGATCCAGCCGCAAGGCCACGATTGTGAGTCATTAGTCAGGTTTGGGAGACCCGGAACGAATCCCGTCAGCCCTACCGGTACCTGTCGGGCTGGCCGAGTTCTGCCGCGGACACGAGTGCCGGCAACGGTGGCGTCCAACACAGCGATACGGGCTACTGGGCCCCGACATCGGGGTGCAGCGCAGGCTGACGCGTCCCGGCGTAGTTCAACCATCCCGAGTCCAGCCCGAAGCCGGCCAGATCGAGTCCCTTGCTACGCAGCGGTGAGCCAGGGCGCAGAATAAACCCGTTTCCCGCGCTGTACTGGCCCGCCGCCACTTCGGCGCTCAATCCCTGCACCGGACCGATCATCTCCGGGTTGACGGTAAGGCCGGTCTTCTGACCTGCCACGATTTCTTCCGAGGTGGCCGCCCGCCAGCTGGCCACAGAGCCGTAAGTTCTCGGCCCCCATTTAATCGACCAGCACCACGCTTGGGAACGAGTACCAGCATCAACCCGAGCCCATAGGGATCGCATCTGTACAACTAGAGTGCAGATGAAGCGCCAGCGCCCTGGTCAAGCTTGTCGTGCAGGAAACCGGCAGCGACCTGGCCGCTGAGCTGTGGGACGGCTGCAACACCGCTCTGGCTAGCCGACTGGCCTACCCCGAAGTCCGCGCCGCGCTGGCCGCAGCCGGCCGCAACCACGATCTCAGCGATGACGATCTGGACACCGCCGAGGAGACATGGGCACAGTTCTGGGCCGCGGTGCGCCCCGTCGAGCTAACCGCAGCCGTCGAACGCCACGCCGGGAAACTGGCCCGCTCCCGCTCCCTGCGGGGCGCGGACCGTGCACCTGGCCAGCGCCCTGGCCATTGGCGACCCCGACCTCATCATCGCCGTCTGGGACCGACGGTTGCACGCCGGCGCCGCCGCCGCTGGACTGCAGATCGCCCCGGCGGACCTCCACGGACCTGACCTGACCTGACCTCACCACCATGACTGCCGGCTGCGGACCCCACACGAGATCCGTAGAGGTCTAGGTCCGCAGGCCGGTGACCTCG
>PMOU01000426.1 GCA_003161205.1 Actinomycetota bacterium
CCTCCGGCTGCTCACTCAAGCTCGTTCACCTCGCCATTTACTGAAACATTTCAATTCGTTGGCTGAAGATACTCAGGCTTCGCGCCGGATGTCAAGGGGCTGTTTCCATGTTGTTACGAGGCGATTTACCGCATACCACGGGGTCCTTGTAGTGCCGCTCCTGGCCAGGAGCATGCCGACACCCGCTTTGCCGCATTTATTTCTGTTGATACGTTTTATGATGGCCGTGGTTCCCGTGTGAGGGCCGGGCAGTGGCTGGCCAGAGCCTCGGATCAGGTCAAGCTGCGCCTAGAAGGTCGACGGCCCTGGACCTGCCGACGGGCCAACCGACCGGGTCGGCCGCGCCCCCTTCTGGCGTGTCCTCGGCCGTGAAACGTCCGCATGCAGCACTCGGCCCCTCCGCGCGGTCCAAGCTTCAGCCCGGGCTCGCCCGGAGGTTCGCTCTTGACACTGCTATACCGCCGGCCTTACGGTCAGGGCAAGCTTTTGTATGTAACGTTTCAACATTTACGTACCGGACAGAGGACGTCATGACCGAGTCGCTCACCGCCATCGCCGTCCGGGGAATCGCGAGGATCGTCCCGCGTAAGACGAGGGTCGGACTTGTCGCCGGAGGGCTCGGCGCCTACTGGCCGCAGTTCCCCGCGCTCCTCCCGCAGCTGCAGGCGTCAGCCCGGCGCGTGTCCGAACGGTTGGCCCGGCTCGACTGCGAGGTGGTCGATGTCGGCTTCATCTCCGACGCTCCGGAGGGCTCCGCGGCCGCGGAGCAGCTGCGGCTGGCCGACTGTGACCTGATCATCGGCTTCCTCACCACGTATATGACCGCGTCCATGCTGGTCCCGGTCGCCCAGCGGACCGGCGCGCCGATGCTGCTGCTCAACCTGCAGCCCACCGAGTCGATGGATCACGCGAACTTCGACACAGGAGCGTGGCTCGCTTACTGCGGTGCCTGCCCGCTGCCGGAGATGGCCAACGCGTTCCGGCGCTGCGGTATCGGCTTTCGTTCCGTCTCTGGCTACCTCGAGGACGACCGGGCCTGGGCCAGGATCGAGCGCTGGATCAAGGCCGCGGGCGTGCGGGCCGCACTCCGGCACGGCCGCCACGGGCTGATGGGCCACCTCTACCCCGGCATGATGGACGTCTCCACCGATCCGACCCTGGTCTCGGCGCAGCTCGGGGGCCATGTGGAAATCCTGGAGATCGACGACCTGAGGGTCCGGGTCGAGCAGGTCACCGACGCCGAGACGGCCGCCCGGATGGACCTGGCGCGCAGCGTCTTCCGGCTGGGCGACTCGGTGGTCGAGGACGATTTCCGCTGGGCCGCCCGGGTATCGGTGGGCCTGGACCGGCTGGTCGAGGACTTCGCGCTCGACTCGCTGGCTTACTACCACCGCGGCCTGAACGGCGAGGCCCACGAGCGGGTGGGAGCTGGCCTGATCCTCGGCGCCTCGCTGCTGACCGCCCGGGGTATTCCGGCGGCGGGGGAGTACGAGCTGCGCACGTCGCTGGCCATGCTTATCTTCGACCGGCTGGGTGCGGGCGGATCGTTCACCGAACTGCAGGCTCTCAACTTCGCTGACGGCGTGGTCGAGATGGGCCACGACGGGCCAGCTCACCTGGCGATCGCCGCTCGTCAGCCGCTGCTGCGCGGCCTCGGCGTCTATCACGGCAAACGGGGCTGGGGCGTTTCCGTCGAATTCGACGTCAGCGCGGGCCCGGTCACCGCGTTCGGGCTGGGCCAAGACCGTGACGGCACGTTCTCGCTGGTGGCATCGGAGGGCACCGTCGTGCCAGGCCCGCTGCTGCAGATTGGCAACACGACCTCGCGCGTCGATTTCGGGCGTGATCCCGGCGAGTGGACCGACGAGTGGTCGGCTTCGGGCATCGCCCATCACTGGGCCCTGGGGACCGGTCACCGGGTCCCGGAGCTGCGTGCGGTCGCGGAGCTTCTCGGCCTGNNCATCACGGTGATCTGACCGCGGCCCCACCCGATTCGGCTGGTAATGTCACGTTTTAATCTCAGTACGGGGGTGTCAGGTGGGCGTCAGCATCCGCGACGTCGCTGACCGGGCCGGAGTATCGCTCGGTACGGTGTCCAATGCGCTGAACCGGCCCGACCGGGTGGCGCCGATCACGCTCGAGCGGGTCCGGGCGGCCATCGAGGAACTCGGCTTCATCCGCAACGAGGCCGCGCGCCAGCTCCGGACCGGCCGGAGCCGCACCATCGCGCTGCTGGTCCTGGACATGGGTAACCCCTTTTTCACCGACATCGCGCGCGGAGTCGAGTGCGTCGCCACCCAGCGTGGTCTGTCACTGATCCTGTCGAGCAGCGATACCACGGCCGACCGCCAGCGGCACTACCTGTCGCTGTTCCAGGAGCAGAGGTCCTACGGCGTCCTGCTTACGCCGGTCGGCCGGGACCTGGGCCGCATCAACGAGTTGCGCAGAAACGGCGTGCCCGTGGTTCTCGTCGACCACGCGGGCAGCGGCCGTCAGTGTTCGGTCTCGGTCGACGATGTGGCCGGCGCCCGGCTGGCCGCGTCGCACCTGCTCGAGCTGGACCACCGGCACATCGCCTTCGCGGGCGGCCCGATGACCGTGCACCAGGTCGCCGACCGGATCGCCGGCGTGCGGCAGGCGATGGTCGAGGCCGGCCGGCCCGAGACCGACCTGACGATCGTGGACAAGGTGGGGATGACCATAGACGGCGGCCGCGAAGCCGGCCGTGCCATCCTGGCCATGCCGCGTCGGCGCAGGCCGACCGCGGTCGTCTGCGGCAACGACCTGATTGCCCTCGGGCTGCTCCAGCATGCGCTGCGCAACAACGTCGCGGTCCCCGGAGAGCTGGCCATCGTCGGCTACGACGACATCGAGTTCGCGAGCGCCGCCGCGGTGCCACTGACGTCGGTGCGTCAGCCCAGCATCGACTTGGGTGCGGCTGCGGCCGAATTGCTGATCGACGAGGTCGAGCGGCCTGATCATCATCATCGCCAGGTCCGCTTCGATCCGGTCCTGGTCCCCCGGGAGTCGACGACGAATGCGGACGCGGAGCCGGTAACCCCCGCCGGCGAAGGCGCGGCCTGAGTGCGGTCCGCTACGTGCGCAGCGCCCGCAGCGCCACGGTGACCATCGGCAGGACGAATTCGCCGTGGGACGTCTCCGGCCGAGCCTGCAGGAAGTCGCGGATCTGAGCTAGCAGCCTGGTCCGTTCGGACTCTTCCATCACCAGGAAATTGGAGTGGGTCGCGATGGTAGCCAGCAGGGAGTCGACGGTCCGCGCCTGCCCGTGCTCGAACTCAGCCGTCTGGCCCGCGTGGAAGGGCCCGGACGCAGCTCCCACCAGAGCCTCCAGGCGGGACTTCGCACCGCCGTCCTGCCACCTGAGCAGCGTGATAGAGGCCTTGCGCTTGCTCATCTCGGCGAACTCGGCAACCCAGCCGACCCGGTCGTCGTCCACGTTCCACAGCCCGGCGAGCACCCCGCCAGGGGTGAGCACCCGGGCAATTTCCGGCAGGGCACGGTCCATGTCGAACCAGTGCATGGCCTGGCCGGCCAGGACGGCGTCGACGCTGCCGTCGGGCAGCGGGATTTCCTCCGCGCTGCCGGGCACCGACGACACCGAGGGGAGCCCGCGGCGCAGCTCGGCCAGCATGTTCTGGTCGGGTTCCACCGCGGTGACCTCGGCGCCGAGGCGGAGGAGGGTGGCGGTGAGCTTGCCGGTTCCCGCGCCGACATCAACGACCCGGAGGGGCCGGCGTGACCACACTGGCGCCAGTGCCCACCGGACCGCGGCCTCGGCGTAGTCAGGCCGGTGCTCCGCGTAGGCCGCGGCGGCGGCACCGAATGAGGAGCCGTGGATCAGCCGCTCGGCTGTTTTTTCTGCCTGGGTTTGGTCATTCACTTGAGTCAGCTTAAGAGCATGCGTGCCTGGCGTCGTAGGCGGCCCGGGCGGCTTCGATCTCAGGTAGGTGACCATCCGTCCAGGCGATGAGCTGGCCGATGGTGTCCAGTAGCGTGCGTCCCATGGGGGTGAGCGCATATTCGACCCGGGGCGGAATGACAGGGTGGATGGTGCGCGTGACGAGGCCATCTCGTTCGAGCCCGCGGAGCGTCACCGTCAGCATCCTGGCGGTGATGCCGTCGATCGCGCGGTGCAGCTCGGTGAACCGCTTGGTCCCCTGCCCGAGCAGGTCGATGGCCAGAACCGACCACTTGTCGCCGACGCGCTGGAGCACTTCCCGTGCGCGACACGCCGACGGCTCGCTGGGCGGCCCTGGTTCGCTGGCCGGCCCCGACGGCTCGCAAACCGGGCCAACATGCCCGGACTCCAACAAATCGCCTCCTAGTACGTCACCAGGTTACTTCGCTGAAGTCTGTGTACCCTAGTGCTTGACGCTTCAATCATAACTAGGTTACTCTAAGGAAGTTAGGTACGCGAGTAAAGTCGCGTACGAGTAAGAATCAGCTACCTGGAGGAATGATGACCGAGACAGCCGTGGAAATTCCCGGCTACGTCGCCGGGACCTGGACCATTGACCCGGTGCACTCGGAGGTGTCGTTTGTCGTCAGGCACATGATGGTGAGCAAGGTCCGCGGCCGTTTCGACACGTTCGAGGGAACCATCATCACGGCCGAGGACCCGCTGCAGTCCAGCGTGAACGCCACCGTCGACCTTAGCTCGGTGAACACCGGCGCGCCTGACCGCGACAACCACATCCGCAGTGCCGACTTCTTCGAAGTCGAGACGCACCCCACGCTGACTTTCCACTCTACCGGTGTCCGCCACGACGGCGACGACTTCCTGCTGGACGGCAACCTCACCATCCGCGGAACCACCAGGCCGGTCACCCTGAAGCTCGAGGTCAACGGCTTCGGTCCCGACGCTTACGGCGGCACGCGCGCGGGCTTCTCCGCGACCACCGAGATCAACAGGAACGACTTCGGCGTCAGCTACAACGGCCCGATTCCCGGTGGCGGCGTAGCCGTGAGCGAGAAGGTCACGATCACGCTGGAGATCGAGGGCGTCCTCGCCAAGCCAGAGTAAGCGACAGACCCGCTAAGCCCGGTCACGGGCGGCGATTCCGAACGTATGTATGTGGCACCCCGCACCCTTGTGCCGGGTGCCACATCCATGTACGGCACGAGCAGGCGCGGCGTGGGCCAGAACCGCGGCCGCGCGGGGATAGCCGCGGGGTCAGCTACCGGTGCCGTGCTTGACGAGATAGTCGAGATACAGGGGGCGCAGGGCCTCGGCGGTCTCGCCCTTTCCTGAACTGATCGCGTCCGAGAGCAGCGCGGTCACCTTCGTGATGTCCCGCCCGGCCTCGACCGAGTTCCCCTCGGAAGCCTCGGCCGCCGGGATCGTCCGCAGAAGATCCCACAAGAACTCCACGTCGACATGGTGCAACGCCCGCCGGACGGCAAGGTCGTGCAGCTCGCGGGAGGAAAGCGCTTCTAGTTCTTCGCGGTTACTCACGCGTGGACTCTATCGCCTGCCCGCCGCCCGTGTGCCGACCGGTGACCTGCTGCGCGCGCGGTCCGGGTACGCCATGCGAACCCCACCCGAGGCGCATCGGCCGGGAATCACGCTTTCGGGGACATTCATCACTGGCGTCCCAGAGGAAGTCTTCGGTTCAGGGGAGAGCAGCGCGATAAGGCCCGATCGCGACTCTTGAGCTAAAGGTTAGATAACGGCCTTGCGCTTCATGGGCGGCCTTTGCGGAGATTGGTTAGATTCCGTCGGAAAGCGTCTCGTATCGCGGGACGGTCACAGTGGCGTGACCGGCGGGCCTGGAATGGTACTGGGACTGGCGGCACGCGTGAGCGAGAAGGATCGCACATGCGCATTCCCTGGGCAGGGCGGAGCCCTGCGACAAGGTCCGGGCCTGGGTCACCGTCGTCGCCGCGGCGACGACGGTGGCGACTGCTGCTGATACCCGTGCTGGGTATCGCGGTCGTCTGCCAGCTCGGCCTGGCGGGCAACGCCGCCATCGCAGGTGCCGCGACGATAGCCAAGACGGCCAAGATGGCGCAGACGGCGGATTCTGTCGCGCCGAACGCCACTAACGAGCTTGACTGCAACGGCTGGAGCAAGGGGTACAAGACCGTCAGGAAGCTAGCCGGCGACCTGTGTACCGACCCGGTCAAGGGGAAGGCCAACCGGTTCGTCGACAACGACTGGTACGTCGGTCACGACGAGCCCACCGTCAAGTTCATCTCAAGCGCGTCCGGCTCAGGTAACACGATGACGTACCTGACGAAGATCCCGGTGGACCCGCGGCGCGCTCCGACCCCGTCCGGCAACGTCACCAACTACGGGCAGCTGTCCGTCGCGCCGTGGTTTGGGCTGCCGATGTGCGACCCGAATTCCTATCCGCAGAACCCATGTACCGCGGACAGCGACAGCAACGTCGGCTCGAACGTCGCGAACGCGGCCGGCTCCGCGTTCATGGAGCTGCAGCTGTACCCGCCGGGCTACACCCCGTTTGTCGACAGCGAGAGCTGCAGCAAGACCAAGTGGTGCGCGGCGCTCACCATCGACAGCCTTGAGTGCAACTTCAACTTCGCCACCTGCAACCCCAGCTGCGAGGAGCCGGTCAACTTCTCGTTCCTGCAGACCAACGGCGTCCCGGCCGGCCCGCCGAGCCCGCAGCTCGCGGACGTCAGCAGCTTCCTGCCGAACAGCAAGACGCTGCTGATCAACCAGGGTGACGTGCTTGAAGTCTCGATTACCGACCCGCCGCGGGGGTTCACCACAACCATCCGAGATTTGACAACGCACCAGACCGGTTACATGACGGCTAGCGCGGCGAATGGCTTCATGAACACCAACATCAACACCTGCGCCGGCACCCCGTACACCTTCCACGCTGAGTACGACACCGCGTCGGTCAACAACCGGGTGCCGTGGGCGGCGCTGGAGGGTGGCGTGCTCATGGAGCAGGAGATCGGACACTCCGAGGTCTGCAGCTCGCTGAAGAACCAGGACCCGTTCTCCGAGAGCTTCTCGAACGGCGAGTCCTACGTCGACGACAGCACCTACGACACCTGTGTGGGCGGATCGGAAGGTGCGGGCCAGACCGGTGAAGGTCCGTGTAGCCCCACGACCGGCTTGTGCCAGAATGCGGAGGCGCAAGGACCCGACGGCCCAGTCGCCTGTTCGACCGATGACCCGGCCAGCGGCGCGCTGTG
>PMOU01000598.1 GCA_003161205.1 Actinomycetota bacterium
AGGGTGCGGCCGTCGTCGCCGCCGAGCATGCAGGCGTACACGCCGGACCCGACCGCGATCTGTTCGGTGATCTCGCCGCCCTCGCGGACCCGGATCAGCCGGCCGCTGAGGGCATCGGCCACCCACAGGGCGCCCTCGGCGTCCAGGCAGCAGCCGTCCGGGGCGACGACGAGCTGGCCCAGCGCCGCCGGCAGCTCCCGGTCGGCCGGCAGGTCGCCGAAGGAAGCCCAGGTCCGCCGGTTCGTCAGCGCCCCGTCGCCGGTGAGGTCGAAGGCGGTGATCCGGTTGCCGAAGGTCTCATCCACCAGCAGCACGTTGTCGTCGGTGATGACGCTGCCGTTGGGGAACCACAGGTCCTGCGCGACAGTGGTGACGGTGCCGTCCGGGTCGGCCCGGACGAGATCGGCGGGCGCGAGCGGGGCGCCGTTCATCAGGTCGAAGCCGAAGTTGCCGACGTAGGCGCGGCCGTGGGCGTCGACGACCATGTCGTTGGCGTGGCCCGTCACGTGGCCCTTGAGCTCGGCGTGGGTGACCAGGGTCCCGTCGGCCTCGCGGCGCAGCAGCCGGGCGTCGCGCATCGACACCACGAGCAGCCGTCCGTCGGGCAGCCAGCCCAGGCCGGAGGGCTGCCCGGGTACCTCGGCCTCGGTCCGCAGCTCCCCGCCGTCGGCGGTCGCGGACAGCACCCGGTAGGTATAGAAGTCGACGAACCAGATCCGGCCCTCGTGCCAGCGCGGACACTCCAGGTACGACAAGTCGGTCAGGACGGTAGTGATCTCTCGGCTCATGATCGCAACCTTGGCCCCCGGAGCTTGCGCCGTCAACCACCCCCCTACCATGGGATCCCCCGTTCCAGGAGGTTGAATGAGCACGCAGGTCGTCTCGGCCGCCGAATGGCTGAACGCACGCAAGGAGCTGCAGGCCGCCGAGGAAGAGGCCGTCCTCGCTCTCGAGCAGCTGGCGATCCGGCGCCGCGAGCTGCCCGCTGTCGCGGTCGAGAAGGACTACGTGTTCCAGGGCCCGGACGGCGAGGCCAGCCTGCTGGACCTGTTCGAGGGCCGGACTCAGCTCATCGTCCAGCACTTCATGTTCGACCCGTCCTGGGAGCAGGGCTGCCCGGTCTGCTCCTACCAGGCCGACAACATCGGCAACCTGGCTCACCTGCATGCGCGCAACACCACCTACGCCGCGGTGTCCAGGGCGCCGATCAGCAAGATCGAGCCGTTCCGGCAGCGGATGGGCTGGACCTTCCCGTGGTATTCGTCGCTGGGAAGCGACTTCAACTACGACTTCCACGTGACCAACGACGAGGCCGTCGTGCCCATCGAATACAACTTCCGGTCCGCGCAGGAGCTGGCCGACCGGGGCGAGGCCTGGGCCGCCCGGCCCGGTGAGCAGGGCGGCCTCAGCGCCTTCCTCCGCGACGGCGACACCATCTTGCGGACGTGGTCCGGGTATGGGCCGGTCATTGAGCTGTTCTGTACGACCGACCAGCTGCTGAACGTGACGCGGCTCGGCCGCCAGGACGAAAGCGTCGAATTGCGCCACCACGACAAGTACTGAGCGGATCGGCACGACCGGCAGCCGGGCTGAGGACACCAACCGCCGACCGCGCGCCGGGCCTCAGCTGGCGGGCGGATGGCCGGCGGCCGGCGCGGCCTGAGCCGCCGTGGCCTGGGCGATCGCGGCGATGTCAGCGGGCCGGACCCGGCAGCACCCGCCGACGATGCTCGCGCCCGCGGCAATCCACTGCCGCGGCTGCCCGGCGGAGTACCCCGACGGCCCCGTCCAGGCGCGCCGCCGGGCGTCCCAGTTCTCGCCGCTGTTGGGGTACACGATCACCGGCTTGCCCGTCACCTCCCGGGCGGCGGCGATGGCCGGGAGCACGTCAGCGGGCGCGCAGCAGTTGACCCCCACCGCCACGACTTCCGGCACGCCGGCCGCGACCGCGAACGCCTCGGCCAGCGACTGCCCGGCGCGGGTGCGCATCCCGTCGATGCTGTAGCTCAGCCAGGCCGGGAGGCCCAGCCCGGCAATCGCGGCCATCAGCGCCTCAGCCTCGTCGATGTCGGGCACCGTCTCCAGTGCGAGCACGTCAGGGCCCGCCTCGGCCAGCACCTCCAGCCGCGGCCGGTGCCACGCCGTCAGTTCGGTCACGCTCAGCCCGTAACGCCCCCGGTACTCGGACCCGTCGGCCAGCGCCGCGCCGTAAGGCCCGACCGAAGCGGCCACCCACCGCGTCTGCCCGTCCCCGGCCAGCTCGGCACGCGCGGCCCGCGTCAGCTCGACGCTGCGCCGCATCAGCCCGGCCGCGTCGCGGCGGCGCAGGCCCCGGCGCGCGAACCCCTCGAACGAGGCTTGATAGCTCGCCGACGTCGCGATCACGGCCCCCGCCCGGAAGAACGCCAGGTGCACGTCCCGCACCTGGTCAGGGCGCGTCCATCAGCAACCGCGCCGACCACAGCCCGCCGGATAGGTCGTTGCCGCGCGCCTCGAGCTCGGTCGCCAGCCCGCCATCGGCCACCAGCACCCGGTCATCCGCCGCGATAAAGCTCATAGTCCCCCAACGGCTCAACGGCCGAACGAACATCGCCATTACCTGCGACAACGCGCCACTAGCGATAGTTGCGGGCGGTTTCGTTCCCGTGTGCCTAGGATCATAGGTGAAGGGAGGCACACGGTGACCGGCATATCTATGATCGAGGACCCGCATTACACGACGCCCTTGTATCACAAGACCGAGGCGGCGCGCATTATCGCTGTGCCTTCGCAGACTTTCCGGGATTGGGCTGTCGGGTATGCATACAAGAGGCTGGACGGCTCGCAGGTAGTCTCGGCGCCGATCGTGACCACGCTGGAGGCTACCCGGCCGCAGGGGGCCAGCGTTCCGTTCGTCGGGCTGGCTGAGGCGTATATAGTCGCGGCGTTCAAGAAGTCCGGGGTTCCGATGCGCCGCATCCGGCCCGCGGTCTTGTGGCTGCAGGATCACATCGGTCTTCGGAGGGCGCTGGCAAGCCAGCGGCTGCAAACCGACGGTGCGGAAGTGCTGTGGGATTTCGGCCGCACGTCGGGTGATCCGGCCGACCAGGACTTGGTGGACGGGTTGGTCGTGGTCCGCAGCGGTCAGCAGGTGTTCCGGCCTGTCGTGCGTGACTTCCTGACGATGGTTACCTACGAAGACGGCTGGACCCGGCGGATCCAGCTCCCGCAGTACGGGAAGGCCGAGGTTATTGTCGATCCATGGCTGAACGGCGGCCAGCCGACTGTCAGCAGGCGGGGCGTGCGGGTCGCGGACATCGTGAGCAGGCTTAGTGCCGATGAGCCGCTTGAAGATGTGGCCGGGGACTATGGGCTTACGGTTCCGGAAGTCGAAGCGATCCGCCAGGCGGCGTTATCCATGGCCGGGGAGGCTGCGGAATCAGGCCTGCGGTTCTTCCTTGATCGGGGTCTTGGCGCTTATGTCGTTCCGAGGGCCTTGCGGGTGGCTGGCTGGATGCTGGAGACCATGGACGAGCGCTACGGTGCGGACCAGTCGCAGAACATCCGGGACACGCAGTGGATCGAAGAGGCGACCCTCACGGGGGACGTTCTCCTGTGCAAGGACCTG
>PMOU01000630.1 GCA_003161205.1 Actinomycetota bacterium
CGTTCTGGTCGTGCTGGCCGTTCTGTTCGTGCTGGCCGTGCTGGCCGTACTGGCCGTACTGGCCGTCCTGGCCGTGGTGGTGGTCGTCGTGGTGGGAGTCCTTGCCCCAGCCAGACGGAGCGGGGCCAGCCCCGCCACCGAAATTCCAGTGGTGGTCGTCGTGGTGACCGTCGTTCTTGTTGCCACCGTTGCTGTGGCAGGGAGACATGGACGGGTTCGACATCTGCTCTTTCTCTCTTTCTGAAGGAAGCTGTCCGGCTGCGGACGCAGCCAGACAGATCAACACGTAAAGCGGCGTGCCGCTTCGTCGTGCCAGTTCTCAGCTGGCCGCGGTCCCGGTCGGCAGTTGATCCGGGCCGCCGCGGTCACCAAATTCAGTGCAGGTCCAGATATATGTGCGGCTCCTGGTATGTATGCGGCTCCCGGACGTCCTTTGTGGCGTGCTCGGTGTCCTGGCCGTAGTAGCTGTCCTGGCCGTAGTAGCTGTCGCCGAAGCTGCCGTTAGCGTCGTGCGGGTGATAGTCGTCCGGGCCCGCAGGGTTTGCGGCGCCGCCCGAGTCCAGGGGACGAAAGCCGGTGCTGTCGTGCGAGCCGACGGTGTCACCGGAGTAAGCGGCCGGGCTGCCGGTACCGCCCGCCGAGGTCGTGGCGGCCCCGGAACCGTAGCTGTGCAGACCGCCGTCGCGGTCGCGGCCTGGGTGGCGGAAGGTGCTGCTGGGCGAGCTCCCGGCCGGGCCGTCCTGCGCGTCGCCGTAGATCAGGCCTTTGTTGTGGTCACCGTAAATGAGGTTGCCGTTGTGGCCTGAGTTTCCGTGACCGTCGCCCGCCCAGTTGCCGGTACCCGGTGCGCCACCCGGGCCGGGAAGGGGGCCGCCCGGCTCCACGTGGCTGTCATCGAACGTCGGCGTCTTGTCGCCGGCGGCCCAGATGTTCACGTGCCCCGGGTCGTGGGCGTGGGCGCCGTGGTCGTCGTACCGGTAGGTGCGTGTGACGTGGTGCAGGTACTGGATGGCAGCGTGAATGCGGCTGCCTCCCGCGACCGACACGGCCAACGGCGAGACGGCGTGGCTGCTGTTCAGATCGACGAAGCGGTTGTCCGTCACCAGCGGCAGTGTGTCGCGAATATCCGCAGCAGACACGTCAGTGAGGCCGTTGGCGGCCAGCACTTGCTCGGGACTCGCGCGGAACTCCGCCTGAGCCTGCGGATCTTTGAGCAGTCTCAGGATGAAGTCCAGCAACGAAGTCGCAGCGGTCATCGTTGCTATTTCCTCGATATCGCTAGATGAGCGAACGGACCGGTGTCCGGGCGCTTCGGTAAATCTAGGGGTCGATCGCGCCGCGGCAATCGGGGAACAACCCGCTATCTCCGGGGCACCGATAGGGGATCCGAGCGGTTCCCCTAATAGGGGATTAGGGGATTTCTCTCAGTCGCCCCTAATCCCCTAATCAGGAAAGGGGGCTTGCCAGGGGCTCCCGACGCCAACGCGATGGCCCGGATCCGCGTCTTGTTTTCAGGACGTTTCCGGAAGGTTTGCTGGATACATCCGTAGGGTGCCGGGAAGTACCCGCTTGGGGAGGGTGATGAGGATGGCGTACTGGCTGGGGATCGACCTCGGCACGACGTACACGGCCGCGGCGCTGTACCGGCCGGCCGTGGACGAGCTGGAAACTCACGTCGTTCAGCTGGGCCGCCGCTTGCCCGCCATACCGTCGGTGCTGTTCCTGGCCGGAGACGGCTCGCTGGTTGTGGGCGAGGCCGCGGAGCGCCGCGCGCTCACCGACCCTGACCGTGTGGTGCGGGAGTTCAAGCGCCGGATCGGTGATGAGATCCCGCTGCTGGTGGGCGGGGTACAGTGGCAGGCTCATGAGCTTGCCGCGGTGCTCGTCCAATGGGTATGGCAGCAGGTCAACCAGCGAGAACGTGAACTGCCCGAAGGCGTCACGCTGACCTGCCCCGCCAGCTGGGGACCACACAAGATAGGCCTGTTCGAGCAGGCCGTCCAGGCCACCCGCATAGGCGAGATGACGCGGCTGGGCCGCGCGCAACTGCTGAGCGAACCGCAGGCCGCCGCGATCGGGTGCGCCAGCCGGGAACAGGTCGAGGTCGGCGCCCTTCTGGCCGTGTACGACCTGGGCGGGGGGACCTTCGACGCCGCTGTGATGCGCAAAGACTCACCGACCGCATTCACGCTCCTTGGCAGGCCCGAAGGGATCGACGGGCTCGGCGGGGTCACCTTTGACGAGATGCTGTTCGAGCACGTATGCGCCGCCGCCGGGGTGCCGCTGACCCAGATCGACCCGGACGATCCGGGCATCGTTCCCGAGGTCGCCCAGCTGCGGCGCGAGTGCACGGAGGCGAAGGAAGCCCTGTCGGTGGACACGGACACCACCATCCCGGTGGCGCTCGGTGGGGTGCGGCAGCGGATCCGGGTGACCCGGGCCGAGTTCGAGGAAATAATCCGGCCAGAACTGGACCGGACCATCAAGGCGCTGCACCGGGCGCTGGAATCGGCAGCCGTCTATAGCACGCAGCTTGATGCGATTCTGCTGGTCGGGGGCTCGTCCCGGATCCCGCTCGTCCCCCAGCTGATCTCGGCCGAGTTCGGCCAGGCACCGGCGATTGACACCGACCCCAAAACCACGGTCGCCGTAGGTGCCGCGCGTTTTCTCGCACCAGTCCCTGGGCCCTCCAAAGACAACATGGACACCGATTTCCGACCGCCGGCCGTACCGCCGGAACGGCCGCAGATGTCCAGGATGTTCTCCAGCGACGAAGACAGCACGGCCGAGCGGGTGCGGCACCGCTCTCGCAAGGCGGTCCTGGGCATGGCCCTGGTTCTGCTGCTCGCCGCGGCGGTGGCGATCAGGCTGGGTTCCCCTGAACTCGCCGACGAGCTCCGTCGCTCCGCGGCGGCACCGGGGACGACGCGTAGCGCCGGCAGCACGCCGGCTTCCGGCCTCACTGGCGCGAAGCCGCCCAGCACAGGCGCGTCAGGAGCTGGCTCCGCGACCAGCAGTCCCGCACCGTCGGCGACCAGCTCAGCACACGGCCAGGGTAGAAGTAAGGCCGCCAGCAGCCTGGCTGCGGCACAGGAGCAAGCGAAGAGCACGTCGACCACGTCCCCGGTGCAAAGCCCGACAGCATCCGCCCTCCCGCCGACGCCCACCCCGCTACATAGCTCGCCCACGCCCACGCCCACGCGCAGGCCGAC
>PMOU01000337.1:0-4173 GCA_003161205.1 Actinomycetota bacterium
TGCACCCCGCTGGCCTGGATGCTCGCCCGGGGGAAGCTGCCGTTCCCGCGAGTATGGGAGACGGGCGTGCTGTGCAGCCTGCTGCTGCCGCCGCTGGTGATCGGCCTGCTGCTGGTTTTCATGGTTGGCCCGTACACGCCGATCGGCGAATTGCTGAGTCATCTGCACCAGTCCGCCACCAACACCTTCCTCGCGCTGGTCATCGCGGAGGTCTACGAGTCGGCGCCCTACTACGTGCTCGGCGCGCAGTCGGCCTTCGCGAGCGTCGAGCCGCGGCTTGAGCAGCAGGCCGGCTTGCTCGGCGACCGGCCACGGCGGGTATTCCGGCGGGTGACACTGCCGCTGGCCGCACCCGGGCTGGCTATGTCCCTGTCCATCGCCTGGGCCAGGGCGATGGGCGCTTTCGGCGCGGTCATCATCATCGCCTATAACCCGATGGGGATACCGTTGCAGATATACACGACGCTGCAGGAGACCGGCCTGGCCTCTGCACTGCCGTATGCCCTGGTCCTGCTGGTGGTCGCGCTGCCGTTGCCGCTGGCCGCCTACATCTGGAGCGCCCGTGCTGGACGCCGACGTCGAGGTTGACCGCCGGGAATTCACCGTGCGTGTCGCCTTGCAGGTGGCGGCGGGCGAGCGGCTAGCCCTGTTCGGGCCTTCAGGTGCGGGGAAGACCACGTTGCTCGAGGTCATCGCGGGGCTGGTGCAGCCACGGCTGGCTCGCGTGGAACTCGGCGGCCGGGTGCTTACCTCGACGGCTCCCCCGGTGCGCGCCGTGCCGCCCTGGCAGCGCCGGGTCGGCTTGCTCCGGCAGAACCCGGGTCTGTTCCCGCACCTGTCGGTGCGCGCCAACCTGTGCTACGCGCCCTCCGCCGCGCCCACGGCGGCCGAGCTGTCCTCGCTGGCTTCCCTGCTCGGCATCGAACCCCTGCTGTCCGCGATGCCCGCCCGCCTCTCCGGCGGCCAGGCCCACCGGGTCGCGCTCGGCCGGCTGCTCCTCGCGCGCTGCGACACACTGCTCCTGGACGAGCCCTACACGGGGCTGGACGCGAGCCTGCGCCGCGGGCTTACCGACCTGGTGCGCTCGCTGGTGGCGGAGCGCGCGGTACCCGCGATCCTGGTCACGCACGAGCTCCCCGACGCGCAGGCCTTCGCCGACCGGCTGGCGGTCCTGGACCGCGGCGAGCTGCTGCAGATCGGCGAGCCCAACGAGGTCGTCCTGCGGCCAGCCTCGCGGCGGGTCGCGGAACTGGTCGGGTACCTCGGCTTCGTGCCAAGCGGGGATGGCGTCGCCGGCGTGCACCCCGAGCGGGTGATCCCCGGAGCGTTCAGCGACCGGGGGCTGGTGCTGACCGGAGCGGTCACCGCCCTGCGACCCGCCGGAGCAGGCTGGGAGGCTGACCTGCGGGTCGGTGAGGCGGCGGTCACCTGCCGCCTGCCTGACAAGCCGGCCGCCTCCGGCGGCGAAGTCGTCGTCACCGTCGTTGACCCGCCGTACTTCAAACCTGACGGCACCGCGTCGGCCGCGGATGACGCAGGCAGGTCGGAGCAGGTTCGCCGGTTATAAGACGTCCCCTTACGCGTCAGGCCAGGCGAAGCGGGGGCCGGGCTAGCCTCGGCCCCGCTTCTGTGCGACCGCTACAGCTGCGTGGTCACCGCCTTGACCTCGGTGTAGGCCTCGAGGGCCTCGTGGCCCATCTCGCGGCCCCAGCCGGACTGCTTGTATCCGCCGAACGGCAGGGAGGCGTCGAACACGTTGTAGCAGTTAATCCAGACCGTCCCGGCCCGGAGCTTCTTGGCCAGGGCGTGGGCCTTGGANNATGTCCCTGGTCCAGATGCCCGCCCCGAGGCCGTAGGGAGAGTCGTTGGCCTCAGCGGCGATCTCGTCCAGGGTGCGGAACGGGGCGGCCACCACGACCGGACCGAAGATCTCCTCGCGGACGACCTTCATGTCCGGCCGGGTGTTGGTCAGCACGGTCGGCTCCACGAAGTAGCCGCGGTCACCGAAACGGCCTCCGCCGGCCAGCGTGGTGGCGCCGTCTTCGCGGCCGGACTCCAGGTACCCGGTGACCCGCTGGAACTGCTCCTCGGAGACCAGCGGCCCCATCTGCGTGCCCGCCTCGATGCCCGGGCCGAGCTTGATGCCCTTGGCGATCTCGGCCACGCCGTTCACCACGGCGTCGAAGCGGTCTTCCTGGACGAACAGCCGGGAGCCCGCCACGCAGCACTGCCCGTGGTTGAAGAAGATGGCGTTGGCCGCTCCCTCGATCGCGCCGTCGTCGGCATCGTCGAACACTATGTTGGGGCTCTTGCCGCCGAGCTCTAGCGTGAGCTTCTTCAGGTTCCCCGCCGCGGCCTGCACGATCAGCTTGCCGACCTCGGTGGAGCCGGTGAAGGCGATCTTGTCGACATCGTCGTGGGCGGCCAGGGCCGCACCCGCGGTCTCGCCGAACCCCGGGACCACGTTCAGTACCCCGTCGGGCAGCCCGGCCTCGGCGATCAGCTCGGCCAGGCGCAGCGCGGTCAGCGGCGTCTGCTCGGCCGGCTTGAGGACGACGGTGTTGCCGGTGGTCAGTGCCGGGCCGAGCTTCCAGGCGGCCATCAGCAGCGGGAAGTTCCACGGGATGATCTGCCCGACGACGCCGACCGGCTCGCGCAGGGTGTAGGAGTGGAAGTTGGCGCCTGGCATGCGCGTCTCCCTCGGCCACGCGGGCCAGGGTCTCTCCGGTGGCCGGGTTAGGAGTCTCGAATGTCTTTCCCGATGCCGCGTCGGACCATTGTCCGTCGATGAACAGTTGTCGCGGGGACGTCGTGAAGTCTTCGACGATCCTGTCGACGGTGACAGTCATGGAATGTCTCATCTCCTTTGAAACCGATGTAGTCACAATGAGACAACATGGCCAGGACCAGCACACGAGGCAGGGAGTCTCACCTTGGAGCGCCACGCCAATCCGCTGGACCAGCGCAAACTAAGGCGGCATGGTGGTGGCGTGACCATTTCCCTCCGGCCGCCAGCGGGCCGTCCGCCGTGGTTCGCGCGGCCTGCCGCGCGGGCCTGGACCTGCGCGCCGGCCCCCGCCGAAGTCAGGATCTTCCATTCCGGGCTGCCCGGGTACGCGCCTACGCCGCTGACCGAGGTGCCGGCCCTGGCGGCTCTGCTCGGCGTCGGCCGGGTCTTCGTCAAGGACGAGTCCGCCCGGATGGGCCTGGCCGCGTTCAAGGTGCTCGGCGCGTCCTGGGCCGTTCACCAGGTCCTGTCGCGGCATCCGGCCGGCGCCGAGCTCATGCTGGTGACTGCCTCCGACGGCAATCACGGACGCGCGGTCGCCGCGATGGCGCGCCTGTTCGGCCAGCGGGCGCACGTCTTCGTCCCGAGCGGCGTGCATCCGGTCGCCATCGCCGCCATCGCGGCCGAAGGGGCGCGGGTGACCGAAGTCGCCGGAACCTACGACGAGGCGGTGCGGTTGGCGGCTGACTGGGCGCAGGCGGCGCGCGAGCCCGCCGCCGAGCTGGTGCAGGACACCGCGTGGCCCGGCTACGAGCAGGTGCCAGCGTGGATCGTCGAGGGCTATGCCACCTTGTTCGCCGAGATCGACGCGCAACTGGCCGACGCCGGGGCGGCCGGGCCCGGGCTGGTCGTGGTCCCGGTCGGAGTGGGCTCGCTGGCGCAGGCTGCCGTCACTCACTACCGCGGCCGCCCAGGCGCATCCGCTCCCGCCCTGCTGTCGGTAGAGCCCGAGGCAGCGGCCTGTGTCCTGGCTAGCCTCACGGGCGACGAACTGGTCAGCGTTCCGGCCGGTGCCACCATCATGGCCGGGCTGAACTGCGGCACCCCTTCCATGCTGGCGTGGCCGTACCTGCGGGCTGGCCTGGACGCGGCGCTCGCCATTACCGACGCCGATAGCATCGCCGCGGCTCGCGAGCTGGCCGGCCACGGGATACCCGCCGGGCCCTGCGGGGCCGCGTCGCTGGCGGGCGCGCTGGCTGCCCTGACCGGGGCAGGTGCCGACGCCCGGCGGGCCGCGCTGGCCGTCGGCCCGGACACGGCCGTGGTCATGCTGAGCACCGAGGGCACGGCCGCCAATCCCGTACCGGACGCACCCGGCTAGCGGTGACCTACGGTTTTGCCGCGGCGAGGCGGGTGCGGTCGAAGGCACCTGCGGGTGCACCCGG
>PMOU01000337.1:4228-11229 GCA_003161205.1 Actinomycetota bacterium
GACCCGCTTGAGGACGTCGTTTTCCACCAGGTGGTTCAGGCGCTGAGTGAGGATATTGCGGGAGATTCCGAGCCGGGCCTGGAAGTCATCGAAGCGGGTCACGCCCAGGAAGGCGTCCCGGACGATAAGCAGGCTCCACCACTCCCCCACGACGTCGAGACACTGGGCGACCGAGCAGGTCATGCCCTCAAAACTGGTCCGTTGCACAGGCCTAGCATAGAGGGTTGCTTAATAGAACGCACTACCCCTAGATTGACGTCCATGAGAAAACTCTTCGCCCCTACCGGGGCGGGCGCATGACCGAAGCAGCCGAATCCGTCGCGGCGCCGGTACGCCAGCGCGTCGTCACCTGGGAAGACCCTCTCGTGGGCGCGGCGCAGGCCCGGAATCTCAGCGGCCTGGATTACCTGCGCGCGATCGCCGAGGGACGCCTCCCGGCGGCGCCGATCGCCGCCCTGCTCGGGATGAGTATTCAGAAGATCGAACGAGGTCATGTCGTTTTCGGGCTCGAGGTGGGCGAGCACCTGTACAACCCCATCGGCTCGGTTCACGGCGGCGTCTTCTGCACATTGCTGGACTCGGCGATGGGCTGTGCCGTGCATGCCTCGCTGGACCGCGGTCAGGCGTACACCACGCTCGAGCTCAAGGTGAACATCGTCAAGGCCCTTACCGTGAAGACGCCGAGCGTCATAGCCACCGGCCAGGTGGTCAGCGCGGGCCGGCGGGTCATTACCGCGTCCGGCCAGATCACCGGGCCGGACGGGACCCTGTACGCACACGCGACGACGACATGCCTGATCCTGGAGCCCGCCGCGGGCGCAGCACCCCGGCCGGGGGCGGAACCGGGGCACCCGGCAGGAGGAAACGGCGATGGACGCTAAAGCCGGGCCGGCCGCCAGGACCGCCGCGGCGGCGCCGAGCCTTGACGCCGCGTCCTTGGAGGAGGCGAGCGCCTTCTTGCGGGCGGCGGGCCTCGTCATCGACGAGATCGCGACCGACCGGGTGGCCGGTCACCTGCAGCTCAGCCCGGAGCACCACACCCCGTGGGGAATCGTGCACGGCGGCGTCTACACGACCGCGATCGAAAGCGCCGCCAGCATCGGGGCGAGCCACGCCGTGCGCGATCAGGGCCAGGTCGCGGTCGGGCTGACCAACACCACGCATTTCCTGCGATCACTGACCGCTGGCCGGGTGAGCGTCGAAGCAACCGCCCTCAACCAGGGGCGCACCCAGCAGCTCTGGCAGGTCAACATCACCGACGAATCAGGCAGGCTCATCGCGCACGGCGAGGTGCGCCTGCAGAACGTGGCCGGCCAGTAAGCCGCCGGGGAGCCTCCCGCCCGGCCTCTTGCTGGTGCCCCCTGGTGCGGCTCAGTCGGCCAGGACGGCCAGTTGAGCTGGCCGAGCCGCTCAGGATCGGCTATCACGTCCATTTCCGTAGGTGTGCGCCTGGGCCCGTCACGGTCGCGAACGACGGCGAGGGACGATAGGAATATGGACGCCGACTCCTTTCTCGCCGAAGCTAGCGAGCTGCTGGCTATCCCCTCGACCGCCGACCGGCCCGGTGACCTGCGGCGGGCCCTGGATTTCGTGCTAGATTCCGTCGGGCCCGGGGTCACCGTGGAGCATTTCGAGTCAGGCGGCAAGCCCAGCGCCCTGCTCTACGCCGGCGGCGCGCGAACGGATTTCCGCGTCATCTTGAACGCTCACCTGGACGTCGTGCCCGCGCCGGCCGACCAGTTCCGGCCGCGCCGCGACGGTGACCGGCTGTTCGCCCGCGGGGCGCAGGATATGAAGGTGTCGGCGCTGCTGGAGGCCCGGGTCTTCCGTGAGCTGGCCGGCCAGCTGCCCTACCCGGTCGCGCTGCAGCTGGTCACCGACGAGGAGGTGGGCGGGCGTGACGGGACCTGGCATCAGCTCCAGCGTGGTGTCCGCGGCCGGTTCGTCATCATCGGCGAGACGAGCGGCTTGCGTATCGTCACCGAGTCAAAGGGCATCGTGACCGTGACGCTGACAGCGGCCGGCCTCGGCGCCCACAGCGCCTACCAGTGGCTTGGCGATAACGCCCTGGTCAAGCTCGAACGCAGCGTGGGCAATCTGCTGGCCAGGTATCCGGTCGCGACCGAAGAGGCGTGGCGGACCACGGTCACCCTGGCCCGGGTGGCCACCCAGAACCAGGCCCGCAACCAGGTGCCCGCCGATGCGGAGGCATGGCTGGACATCCGCTACCCGGCCGACGACGGGGACTTCAGCGGCAAGACCGCCGAGGAGATCACCACCTACCTGGCGGGCTTCTGCGAGCCTGGCGTCACTCCCCTGGTCGATCGTCTTGACCAGCCGCACCATACCGACCCAGACCATCCCGACGTGCTCAGGCTCCAGCAGGCGGCCCGTTCCCAGGGCTACTCCGGTGACTTTCTGCGCAAGCACGGCGCAGGCGATGGGCGCTTCTACGGCCAGCTGGGCATGGCCGCGGTCGCGTTCGGCGTGGACGGCTCAGGCCAGCACGGACCGCAGGAGTATGCCGACATCACTACCATCGCGCCCTATTACCGGGCCCTGACGGAGTTCCTGACCAGCCTCAAGCCGTTAACAGGATCACCGCCGTACTCCTCAGAGCCGGCCCTGGCCAGGGCTATCTGGCCCCTTCAGCGCCCGGTGCCGCAGATCGTTCCGGATGCTGTTGCCCAGCTTCCTGGTCTCCCTGCCGTTCAGGACAGCGCCCGCGGCGGCGCCGGTGAGCAGCGGGCCGAGCGAGAACGCGCTCCGGCCCGCGCGGGCGGCCAGGCGCCGCCGAAGCAGCCGGGTCAGCGGGGATCCCGCCGCGAAGATCACGCCGCCGGGAATCATCGAAACGCCACGGCGATGCGCCCACGCCGCCAGGTAGGCACTCATCCGCTCGGGCAGCTTCCCGGTGGCCGGCGTGCCGTACGCCTCGTGCAGTTCCGCGACGAGCTTGATCTCGATCCCGACCACGACCAGCGTCTCGGCGACCACTTCGGCGGGGAAGGCGGGCAGCACGGGCAGCGCCGAGACGACCCCGGCCGCTCCCCCGGCCGCGGCGGAGGCGCGGGCCGCGCCTTCGATGAGGGCGTCAGCGATCTCTTCCGGCGTCTTGCCCGGGAACTGCGCCCGCAGCGCCGCCTGGTCACGTACCCGCAGCCGCGGCGCCATCGCGATCACCTGAGCGACCAGGTAGCTGGTGCCCGCGTTCGCGCGCCGCCGCACCGCCGACGTTCCCGACCCCGCGCCGCTGCGCGCTGCCCTCGTTCCGCTGCGCACTGCTCTCGTCCCGGCCCTCGTCCCGGCCCTAGTCCCGCTGCGCACCGCGCGCGTCCCGCGGCCGGCCGCGCGCGCACTTGAGCTCGCGGCCGTGGTAAACGCGCTCATCAGCCGGTGCCGCTCCTGCGGCTGGTCCGCCTCGGTGACGTCGGACGCCACTTCGGCGGCGCGGAGGGAGATGTCGGTTTCCGGTTCAGCCATGGCCTCCCCCTACCCGTGATCGCCGCCGACCCACCTGCCTGGTTCGATTGAGTGGACGGCTTGAGCCTGAGCCTTAGTTGGGGCTGTACGGGGTGTTCCTGAGGTCAGGGGCCGGACGGGACGTGGTGGTCTTCAGCATGGCGGTTTCCCTGGACAGCAGGGCGCGCTGAGCCTCCAGCCGCCGCAGGGTGTCGGGCTCAGCCAGCAGCCCCTGCCGTTCCGTCAGGTCGATGATCATCGCGGCGGCGACGATGAACGAGAGCAGCATCGGCTCGTCCGGAAGTTCCTCGATCCGGACGGAGGCACCACCCCACTCGGTCAAGGCGTCCAGGTACGTACGGAACGCGACCTGCACCGTGCGCACCAGGGGTAGCGCCGCGGCCGGGTCGGCCACCTCGTCGGCTAGCAATTCGACCTCGCCCTGCAGGTAGGGCCGCGACTCGTCGAGGCTGTTGAGCTTGAATCGCTGCGTGCCCACCGTGATGATGTCGAACCGGCCGTCGTCGTACTGCTCGACCCGGCGCAACGTCGCGATGCAGCCGACCTCGTACAGCGAATGCACGCCGTCGATGCCGGTCTCGCGGCCCTTGCGGATCGCGATGACACCGAACCTGCGAGGATCAGGCCCGGCCAGCAGGTCGTTGACCAGCTGCCGGTACCGCTCCTCGAAGATGTGCAGCGGCAAGAGCATGCCCGGGTAAAGCACGGCGCCGAGCGGAAACAACGGCAGTATCTCGCTCATACACCGACATTACGCGCTGGCCCGCGGCCAGCGTCAGGCGCACCGGACCTTACGGAATCAGCACGACCTTGCCGCGGATATGGCCCTTCTCCAGCAAGCGATAGGCGTCCTGGACCTGGCTCAGCGGGAACGTCGCGGCAATGGGGACCTCCAGCTTGCCGTCCGCGATCAGCCCGGCGAGCTCGGCCAGCACGCTGGCGCTCGAGCCGGCCGCGCTGCCCTCGGCCTTGATCCCGTACTTTTCCACCAAGTCGAACCTGACGATCGTGTCGATGCGGGAAGGCGCGACGCCGAGCTCGAGCGCGAGCTCAATGTAGTCCGCGCCCACCGTGTCGACGAACGCGTCGACCTTGTCCGTCACCTGCCGGATCCGGCCGGCCACCCCGTCGCCATAGGCCACCGGAACCACGCCGTGACTGGTCAGCCATTCGTGCTGCACCTCACTGGCCAGCCCGATCACGGTGGCGCCGGCCAGCCTGGCGAGCTGGACGGCGATCGAGCCGACCCCGCCGGCTGCGCCCGAGACCACGACGGTGTCACCTTCGGTCAGCTGGACCGCCCGCACCGCGGCGTAGGCGGTGGCCCCGGCCACGTACAGCGCGCCCGCGACCTCCCAGGGCAGCGCCGCCGGCTTGGCGGTGAGGTTCTGCTCCTCGACCACGACGTACTCGGCCTGACTAGCGCGATTATCGGTCCAGCCGATCACCTCGTCACCGGCCGCCCAGCTGGTCACGCCGGGACCGGTCCCGGCCACGACCCCGGCCAGGTCGCTGCCCTCGCCCGAGGGAAACGTGGCCGGCCAGCGGGAGTGCAGCAAGCCGTCCCGGATCTTGCCTTCGCCGGGGTTGATGCCCGCCGCCTTGACCTGGACCAGCACCTGGCCCGCACCTGGCTCCGGCGCGGGGACATCCGCCACCTTCAGGACATCGACGCCGCCGTACTCGTCGAACCGTACCGCTTTCATGAGCGCCTCCATTGTCTAAGTAGCACTCAACCGCAGGGCGCCGCTCCGTATGCCCGCGGCGGCCGCGCATCCAAAACTTCTTCGCGTCGCCCGCGAACCTTTCCGTGGCCAGGTGCAATAGAGGAAGTGATGGACGACGACGGGCTGATCGCGGCCCTGGCGGCAGGCGACGACACGGCACTGCGCGAGCTGTTCAGACGGCACGCGCCGTGGCTGGCCGGGCGCCTGCGGGCCGCGCTGCCGCCACCGGATGTCGAGGATGTGCTCCAGGAGGCGTTCCTGGCGGTGTGGAAGGGCGCTCGCGGCTACCGGCCGTGCGGGACGCCGCAGGCATGGATGTGGGTGATCAGGTGCCCGACCCGGGCCGGAGCGGCGCGCAGCCAGTGCCGCTCGTCGTCATAGCGCAGCAGCACCTGCGCCACGGCCAGGCAGACCAGTTCAGCGTCGGTCAACTCCGGCGGCTTGCCCGGGCCGGACCGGGCGAACCCGAGCGAGGGGATGCGGCGTGTCGCGGCACCCGCTCGTAAGGTTGGCTGGTGGCCATCGAGCTGGTCTTTGAGACCCATTCCACGACCGTGGACAACGAGCAAGGGCACGCCACCGGCTGGCTGCCCGGCCAGTTGTCCGAACGGGGCCGGGCGCAGGCGCAGCAGCTGGGGCGCCGCCGCCTGGGCGACGGGATCACCGCCGTGTTCACCTCCGACCTGGCCCGCGCCACCCAGACAGCCTCGGTTGCCTTCGCTGGCTCCGCGATCCCGGTGCTGTATGACTGGCGGCTGCGCGAATGCGATTACGGACAGCGCAACGGGATGCCCGCGGCCGAACTGCACACTGGCCGCCGCGAGCACCTGGACCGGCCCTATCCGGGTGGCGAAAGCTGGCGGCAGGCCGTCGCCCGCGCCGGACGCTTCCTCGGCGACCTGCCACTGCGCTGGAACGGGCAGCGGATCCTCCTCATCGGTCACGTCGCCACCCGATGGGCCCTGGACCACTTCATTGACGGCATCCCGCTGGAAGACCTCGTTGAGCAGGACTTCGCCTGGCAGGAAGGATGGGAGTACCGGCTCAGCTAGCCAAAGCGGCCCGAAGCCAGCCCTCAGTGTGCGGCGCAGAATTACCGGTCATCGATCTAGCATTTGTGTCGCACATCCGCTTACACGGGGGTGTGCGTGAATGAGAAGGACCGCATGGGGGATGTGCCGACCCTGGAGATGTGCCGGTAGGCCCGGGCCGCTGATCTGTTGGTGACCGCGGGCCGATGGCACGTGCCGCGCGGTCGGCCTATATGGGGTATGCGGTGGGGGTGGTGGTGTAGGTGCGGCCGACCGGGGTGCGCCAGACCAGGACTCCTGGTTCCGGCTGCGCCAGTGACCACCCTTGGGCCTGCTTGCACCTGTGATGATGACGGCACAGCGGAGAGAGCCCGCATTCGCAGGTCAGGCCGCCCTTGTCCCAGGCGAGGGTATGGTCCAGATCGCAGCGAGCCGCGGGCCGGCCGCAGCCCGGCGCGCTGCACGTCGCAGTGCGCGTCCGCACCAGATGCCGGAGCTTACGGCTGGGCCGGTACCCGGTCTCCGCATGACGGTGATCACAGCCGCCGCGGGCGATCAGGGCCAGCCGGACCCGCAGGGACCGCAGGTACTCCCGCGCCCGGATCTCCGGCGGCGGCCGCTGATCCGGACCGCCGCCGCCCTCGTACCCCGTCCCGAGCCCGGCGCTCCCCGGCGGTCCGGTCCCGGGTGAGGCAGAACCTGCCGGTTCCGGGCCAGGTGATGCGGGTGGTGCGGGCGGTTCGGGGCCGGGTGGGGCGGG
>PMOU01000337.1:11279-11606 GCA_003161205.1 Actinomycetota bacterium
GCCAGCGGCACGGTGATGTTCACCAGCGCCGCCAGCACCGGACCGGCGTCCTTCGCAGCCGGGCGGGCACGGCCAGCCGGGCCGGTCCCGGCCGGGCCGTCCGGGTGCGGACCCGAACCGCCGTTCCCGCCGTCCCCGCCCGGACCGCCCGGGCCGTCAGGACCGTCCGGGCTGTCCGGCGGCCCGTCACCGTCCGCAGGTCCCTGATCCCGGTCCCGGTTCCGGTATTGGTCCTGGTCCTGGGCGGGCGGTGGGCTGGCGGCGAGGCGGCTGTCGCGTTCCTGCAGCAGGTCAAAGGTGGCCTGGATGCGCAGTTCCCGCAGGCTG
>PMOU01000644.1:0-8582 GCA_003161205.1 Actinomycetota bacterium
TGCGGCGGCGCGTGCCGAAAACCGGGTTGTGCCCCGCGTCATGGCCGATGAAGCCCAGCTGGGTGAACGTCATCCCTACCAATGGGGCGACGGCGAGGGTCGCCCACGAGTTGCCGGCCATGACGGACAGGGCCCATACAGCGAAGAAGGCGACGATCGTCAGGTGATCTTCACCCGGTAGTAGCCGGGCCCTGCGGTCGAGCAGGCCCATCGCTCGTACCTGCAGGGCCAGTGCATGAAAGCTAGCCGTCGAAGGATCGACGGCAGCGGGCAGCCCATCTGCAGCTGAGGCGCGCCCGGACGGCAGGGCAGCAAAGCCGGGTGCTGTTCTGTTCGTCGCTCTGTCCTCCTGGGCGTCTCCCGGGCACACCGCTCGGGGTCACGTCGCCAGGGTCCAGAGCAACGAGGCTGCGGCCAGGGCCTGCCCGGCACGACCGCATCTGCTCTACGGTGCCTCCGTCAGACGGCCCCGCTGCTTGGCTGGGTCACTGGCGCGAAACTCAGAAGGGGTTGCCGCTGCGGAAGTCTTCCCACTCGATGTGATCGTCGCCGGGCACGACGTCCGGCCGGATCAAGCGCCCGTCGCGTCCGAATACTCTGCCAAGCTGGCTGGTAGGACGCTCGATGAGCGAATAGCTGAGCCGGCCGGCCAGTACCGAGACGACCAGGACAATGGCGGTATCGGCGACGAAGGCGCCGGGGGTCTGGCGAACCAGGCCTTCCCATCCGGCCAGGGCCAGCAGTACTGGTTCATGCCACAGGTAGACGCTGTAGGAGATGGCGCCTAGCCACAGCAGCGGCCTGCAGCTCAACGCCCGCCCCCAGCGATCGCCGGGCGGTCCGAGCACGGCGGCGGCCACCAGGCACCCGAAACCGGTCGCGCACAGTGTGCTGAAGTACACCCCGGACCAGGCGTCGGCGTGCCGGATGGCGAACGCCACGGACAAGATGGTGAGAGCGGCGAGGCGCAGCGTCAGCCGGGCCCGCCAGCCGAGGGGCCGATGGTCGCCATGGGCTGCGGCGATGATGGCGACGGCCATGCCGACGGCGAAGATGTCGAGGCTGGCCATGGGGCCGAACCAGGTGGTGAACGATCCGGTGGTCGGCCGGTGTTCGCCCCAGAACGACCATGCCTTCCAGCCCAGGGAAACCGCGGCGAGTACGGCGGTGCCGGCGGCCAGTACGGCGATGCGCTGTTTCCGGCTGGACAGGCGCCGGCAGACACGAGGCAGACCGAGGGCGAGGATCAGCAGGGCCAGGTAGAAGAACACCTCGACCGAAAGCGACCAGGCCGGCCCGATGGTGTAGAAGATGCGCTTGCCGTCGAAGACCTGGGTGAAGGTCAGGTGTTCGACGAGGTCGCGCCAGTCGCCCGGCAGAGCCTGCTGGCGCGAGAACCAGACCACCACCACGGCGACGTAGTACACCGGGAGAATGCGGACGGCCCGGCGGATCAGGAAGCCCCGGGCGGAGATCGGTGCCCGGCCCTCGATGGCTGATCGGGCGACCGGCTCGAACAGGAGGAAGGCACTGATCACGAAGAACCACGGCACCATCGCGTCGAGTGAGTTCAGCACTGTGTACGCAGGTGTCCCCAGATACAGGAAGTGGGCCACGTTGCAGAACTGGTAGACGTGGAATATCACGATGGCCACGGCGGCGATACCACGGTAGCCGTCGAGTTCCCGGTAGCGCTCGGCCGCCCGGGCGGCGGGCCGCGCGCTGACGGGAGCCACGGCCGATCCCACGGCGGCGGGAACCGGCGGCCCCGGCGGAGTTCCCGTCGGCACTATTCGGCCAGGGCGCTCGGATAGGCCGGCGGTCCGGACGGGTGAGCGTAGCTGGCGTCGGGGCTGCCGTCATCAGCCGCTCCGACTGCTGCCGCGGTACGCGGCGTGATTCGCCACACCCGCTCACCGGTGAGCTCTTTGAGCTGGGCGACCCGGGCGATGACGTTCTTGAATTCACCGAACCACAGCATCGAGTTGATCGCGTAGAGCACGAACCATCCTCGGTGGCGGCGAATCCGGGCGTCGCCAAGCACATAGGCGAAGATCGCCTGGGCGGGTCCAACGGTCAAGGTGAAGATGGCCAGCAGGACGAACACCGGGACAAGCAAGTCGAGATGCGCGAGGCCGTGATCACGCCAGGCGTTGAACCCGAGAATGGGGATGATCTGGATGCTGACCCAGGGCACCATTTGCGCCCAGCCGAGGATGAACCCAGCACCTATCTTCTGCCGGCCGCTCAGCCGGTTCGAGGCCAGTGCAGGCCGGAGGTGTCGCCTGGAGGTCTGGGTCCAGCCCTGCGCCCAGCGCACCCGCTGGCCCCACAGAGCGTTCAGCGTGGTCGGGGCGAGTTCCGTCGACATCAGGCCCGGGTCAGAGACGATCTTGAACCCGTCCCGCAGGCTTCGCATAGACGAGTCGATGTCTTCGGTGAGCATCGACCGCTGCAGCCTGATCTGCAGCAGGACATCGCGCCGCCAGTAGCCGTTGGAGCCGCCGAAGATCGCGAAACCGAACAGGCGGGCTCGGCCGGGATGGCTCACGGCGTAGATGGTCTCGAACTCCACGGCGATCAGGCGCGCCAGCCATGACGCCTCCCCATTGCGTACCACGCAGTGACCTTGCACCACGTCGTTGCCGTCGGCCAGCCACCGCCACGCCCGCGAGAAGGAGCCCTGCTCCGGGTGATGATCGGCGTCAAAGACCCCGACGAACTCCCCCCGCACGTGGGCCAGCGCGGCGTTGACGTTCTGGGCTTTGGAGGTACTGGTCTCGACCCGGAGCAGCAGCAGCCGGGAATCAGCGGCGGCCAGCTCCGCCAGGGTGTCTTCGATGGGCAGATGCCTGGGCGAGTTGTACGCCAGGATCACCTGGAAATCCCCGGGGTAATCCTGCTGCAGGAGGTGCGTGACCGTGTCCATGATGGTGGCTGCCTCATTGGGCAGGTAGGCGGCGACAATGGCGGTGGCGGGAGGATGCGCTCCGCCCGGCTCGGCCGGGAGCTCAACCGTCCCCACCGCCCGCAGGCTTTCGGCCCAGATAGCGGCGGCCGTGAGCGCCAGGGCGGCCGCCATCACGGGGTAGGTGACCGTGGTCAGGTCAAAACCGGCGTACCAGACCGTCACGTACACGATGAACGGCAGGCTGAGCAGCATCGCGGTGGTGAAGGCGATCTGCAGCGGGGAGCGCAGCCGCTCGATGAGCCGCAGGAGCCGGTCCCGCCGGATGGCGGGGGCCGAGGAGGCGGCCAGGGCAGGGGAGAATCCCACCGGTATCAAGTCCAGATGCGAGCACGCTTCTTCCAATGCGGTGTCGGCCTGATCGCGCAGTTCGTGACCGGAGGCGGCGCGCGAGAAGGGGGTGTAGCCGATGACCGGGGTCATCCGCACTTGCTCCCCGCCCACGTCCAGGACGGTGCTGGCTACCCGCCGGGCCAGCCGATCGAGGCGGGCGCGCCCGGCCGCCAGATCGGTTTCGGGCATCAGCAACCAGAACCCGCCGCCGGGACGAGCACTGTGCTGCTCGAGGACCGGGGCGTCCTGAGCGAAAAGCTCGTCGAACGCGACGGCGACCGCTTGCTCGGCCTGAGCCCCCAGCTGCTGGTGAAGCCGCCCCAGCTCAGCCACGCTGACCGCGGCCAGCATTCCCGGGCGCGGGGCGAGCTCGGCGCGCTGCAGTTCCCGGTCGATCTCCTCGCCCAGACGCTGCTGCGGTACTGCGGGGCGCCGCGAGGCAACGGCCGGCGCGGGCGGCTGGCCGAGCTTCGCGCGGATGTGATCGACCAGCTCGGCCACGCCCACATCGGCCGGAAGGTAATCCTCCCCGACCTGGGCCTGTCCGCCGTCGATCCCGGCAGCGTCATTCCCGGCGGGGTCGGGGTGGCCGATTACGACGAGCCGCGGGCGTTTCCCGGACTGGGCGCGTAGCTGGCGGATCACATCGCCGACGGCCGGCTCGTGAGTTTCAGCCTTTCCGACCACTACCAGGTCGGGCGCGAGGGCGGTGACCTGCTCCAAAGCGTCACGACCGCTGGCGGCGGCAACCGTGGTCACACCGGCACTCTGCAGGCTGGGCGTGATCTGATGAGCGGCGGCAGGATCACCGACGATAAGGACCAATGCGGGTCCGGGAGGACCAGCGGACACGATGGACACGGTGCTATTGAGGCTCATGAGGATCTTCCGGGACGGGGGATGGCACGCCGTTGCCGGGCGCGTGGGGGGCCGGGCTATTTGCGGGTGCCACTCAGGTTCAGCACGCCGTGGCTGATCGTGATGCGCTCGCCCGGGCGGATCAGGTTCGGGTTGGAGCCGATGACGGCCATGTTGGCGGCGTACAGCGCCCCGTATCCGTGCAAGCTGAACCACTCGGCGATGCCCGACAGCGTGTCACCTGGCTTGACGGTGTAAGTGATGGTGCCTGAGGCGTGGGGCATTGCGGCCCGCGCGGAGGTACTGGCCGCCCCCGTCGTTGGTGTCTGAGCACGTGACGGGGCTACGCTCGACGGCGCGGAGGGCAGTGACGACGGCGTGACCGGCGCGGCGCTGACTCCCCGTGAGCGGGCCTCCGTGGCCATCGTTCCTGCGGCGTGCGTGGTCCATGAGGGCAGCGATGCCGCCACCGCGCTGCCCGCGCCAAGCACGAGGATTCCCCCGGTGAGCACTACTGCCACTAGCTTCGGCCTCATTTTTAGGCTTCCTGACGATAGGACTGCTGTGGCATCGATATGCCCTTTAGCGGCATCTTCGGCGCTTTTACTAAATATTCGCGACTAGTCCTACCGCGGATTGCTGGCAACGCATTAATAAATGTTGCGTCATGTGAAGTTTAACTTCCGGACGCCTGAAGGGTCCGCTGACCTGCATTGATGCACTGAACGGGGGGACGGGGTGTGACGCCGGTCATATTTCTTCAGTCAGCTCTGCCAATCTTTTTCTGAACGGCTGCGGTGCTAGCCCTGATCTTTCATGGGGGCTGATGGCTGACGTGGTGGCAGTTTCCTGGCGAAGGATTTTAGGATCACGGTACGGCCGTGGCCCGGCTGCCGAGCCGGGTCGGATGCCTGACTACCTGAAGCGGATATACGGTCCTATAGCACCCATCTGCCTTCTCCTCGCTGCTGCTTGTCACCGCAGCCAGGAACGAGCCTCGTCGCCGTCATGTGGCCCTTGACCTGCGGATGCGCATCTTTCCACAGACCGGATGCGTTAGTTCGGAGAAGGTAGCGCAGGGTCTTCGGCTCCGCTCGTACGAGGTCGCCGTCTGGGCGAGGAACTTCAGCCAGGACAGCAGGATGCAGGCGGTCATGGCGACGTCGAGCCAGGCCTTGTTCAGCCCGTAGTCATGTGAGGGAATGTCCCAGGCCGGCGTCCTTGCCGGTGCGGATGACGTCCTCGACGCGGGGTGGAGGCGGTGCGCGGCGTCGATGTAGGCACGCTGGCCGCGCCAGCCCCTGGTCGCGGCGGGCAGGTTGGTGGCCCATTGGGAGCCAGCCGCGCGGCACGCTCGAAACTCGACGACATCCTGCGCCGGACCCGGCTACAGGCGGAAGGCACGCGTCTCGCCGCGCTCCGGAAGGGAAGGATAGGCCTCAACTCCGACGAGGGCAGACGGCAACTGCTCGCAGGCGCCGAGACCATAAAGGCACTCTCCGGGCACTGCCTCATGGGACGCTGCGAAACCCGCCTACCCGTAGGGCAGCGTCCCGAATCCGAAAGCACCCGCCGGGCCCGCTGGTCACCATCGGGGTGGCCCTGCGGGGCCCAGTGGCGCCAGGGAGCTAGCCCGGCTGGCCGGCGACAGCGCGCGCGGCCCGCCGGGCCCTCCCCGGCCCTGGCGGCCTGTACTGCTCCTCTTGACGTTCGGTACGGGCGGCTTTAACCCTGGTGCTGCGCTACTGCGCCCAGGTGCTGCGCCGGCTCTTGCCGGGCCAGACTGGGCGGCCGGCCAGGAATAGCGGCTGCGCTGTCCTGCATGCTGTCGCGGAGCCTGGCTAGCCCCTCCCGGATCCTGCCTTTGACGGTGCCGAGGGGGACACAGAGCATGCTGGCGATCTGGATATGGGTATGCCCTTCGTAGAAGGCGAGCATGATGGCTTCCCGCTGGTGGCTGCTCAGGCCACTCAGGCACCGGCGCAGCTGCTCGCGCTCCAAGGTGTCCTCAACGATGTCGCTGACATGGTCCGGGGACGGCATCGTAGCGGTCCGCTGGTCCCGGGCGGCGGCGGAGGCTACGGACCGGACCCGGTCGATGGCACGGCGGCGGGCGATCGTCATCACCCACGCGGCTGCGCTGCCCTTCCCGGGGTCATAGCGGGACGCTACCTGCCAGATCTCCAGGAGAACCTCCTGGGCGACCTCCTCGGCCTGCCCCGAATCGCGGAGCACCGCCCGGATCGCGTTATAGACCCGGGCGGACAACTGCTCATAGACCAGATCGAACGCGCCATGCTCCCCTCGGGCCGCAGCCGCAAGCAGCATGTCCAGGCCATCTCGACCGAGACTCCCGGTATCCGGCACCTGAGCCAGGCCGACGCGACCAGCCATGTACGCCAATTCGGTGCCCCCCAAGGACCCGCAGGTGAATGCGATAGTGACGGGCGCGGGGTCTTGGCGCAGAAAACCAAACTAAACCATTATAAAGCCTGCCCCCGGCGAAGATCAAGAAGCCAGCGACATCCCGAAATCGGGGTACGCGGACAGAACGTGATCAGCCCCGAGCAGGGCCAGGATGCGGAGCACGGTACGAGAACGCACGACCAGCCGCAGCTCGCATTACGCGCACCGGCGTTGCGGCAGGCCAGCTGCCGACTGCAAACTCCGGCGCAATCACAGAAAATCGTTACCGTCAGATCCGCGATGACGACGGCCACACCGGGAACGTTGGCGGCAGCCAACCACTCACCGGCGGAGTCTGCATTAAGGAAATCGATCTGATCCGGCAGCACCACGACAGTCGGGCCGGACAACGCCCCTACCCTGCTCGACGACCCCCGCACCGATGACACCGGCCAACCCGCCATCCCGCCTTCCCGCCAAGACCCCATTTCACAGTTGGGACAAGCTCGGGCATCCCGAGATCGCGGTAGGACGGCCGGACGGCATTCCCGCTGCCGGTAGTTCCGCGTTTACCGAGGCCGGGGGCTCACCTGTTTCGGCATGCCGTGGATCTGGTGCGTCGCCTGTAGCCCCCGCCTGGCACAGCGACGTCGGCCGGCGGGTGGCAAGACCCGGATCGCGAGCAGGCCGGCGAGCGCGAAGCCAGCGGCGACGAACATCGCCACCTCGGTCCGGTGACGGGTCGTGCGGTGGACGGCGACCGGCGCGTGTTCAGCCAGGGTACTCATGCCGGGCTGGCCGCCCAGCGGCGCGTCCAGCGAAAACGGCTGGAAGGCCATCTCAGCCCGCCGAGCCTGCCGCAGGTCATCCCCGCTGACCCCGAGGTGCCGGGCCAGGTCGGAGTCGGCCGGCGTGCGACCCAGTTCCTGGGCCAGCTGCCCGGTCGCCTCGCGGACCTGGAGTACTAGTGCCGCATCAAGCTACGTTCGCCTTGTCGACGATGCGGCGGAGTCGTTCGTCGTAGGCGTGGTTGTTGCGCCAGATGATGTACCGGCGGATCATGCTGGCCTGCTCCTTGTGACTGGCGTGGTCGGTCCCGTCGAGCGCGAAGTAGCGCAACGCCGTGAATTGCGCCTCNNGCCTCTATGCGGTTTAACCAGGAAGAATTCGTCGGCGTGTAAGCGATCTCGACGTTGTTCGCCACCGCCCAGGCCCCGACCCGGCCGTCCCGCCTGGTGGTCAGGTGCGGGCTGAAGTTGTCGCAGATGATCGCGATGCGGGTGGCGGGTGGGTAGAGGGAGCGCAGGTAGCGGCAGAACTCCAGGAACCGGGCCCGGGTCTTGCGCGGCTTGATATGCCCGTACAGCTTGTCCTCGCCCAGCTCATAGGCCGCGAACAGGTGCCGGACCCCGGCATTACGGGTGTAAGTCGCGCGCATCCGCGGCCGCGGCGCCCGGCCAGGTTCTTTGTTCTTGCCGCTGACCGCGGCCCACTGCCGTCCCGGGCGCGGCTGCAGGTTGAGCGGCCCGAACTCATCCACGCAAAAGACGATCTCCGGATCGCCGTCCGCCGGGACCGCTTCCCGGTCGGCGACCGCGTACAGCTGCTCGACCCGCGCCTTCTTCGCCGCATAATCCGGGTCCTTCGACGCCTTCCACGTTTTCAGCCGCTGAAAGGTGACGCCCTCGGCGCGGAGCAGGACTCGCAGGCCCTCGTGGCTGATGTCATCGACCACCCCCTCGGCCACCAGGAAATCCGCCAGCTTAGCCAGGCTCCAGGTGGAAAACGGCAGGTCATGCTCGGCGGGCTTGGACTTGGCGATCTTCTTGATCTCCCGCCGCTGTCCCAGCGTGAACTTCGGCGGATGGCCGCCCTTGTATTTCGGGTACAGCGAATCGAACCCGTCGGCGTTGAAGTTCCGGACCACATCCCGGACCCGGTCCTCGCTGGTGAACGCCACCTTCGCGATCGCGGGCACGTCCATGCCCTGCGCGGACAGCAGCACCATCTGCGCCCG
>PMOU01000644.1:8650-9429 GCA_003161205.1 Actinomycetota bacterium
ACCTAATCTGCTACGGCACTAGATGTTGAGTAAACGGATGTAAAGTGAGATCGTGGGAACCTCAGTACGCGTCCGGAATCCTCGCGGCAGCGGGATCCAGCTGGCGGAGGAGATAGTCGTCGCCGCGATCACCCTCCTCGACGAGTCGAACGACCCGGCAACGCTCACCCTGAGAGGCATCGCCCGCCAGGCAGGCGTCACCGCGCCAGCCATCTACTCGCATTTCCCCGATCTCGCGGCGGTCATCGCGGGTCTGCTGGCCAGGAGCTTCGAAGAACTTCGTGGCGTGGTGCAGGCGGCGCTCGACGGCCAGGACGACGTAGTGGCCGCGCTCGTCGCCGCAGGCCGCGCTTACGTCCAATTCGCGTGGGACCATCCCGGGCGGTACCGGCTTATGTTCGCCGCCGGCGGCTACGCGCCCGACGCCGTCGCTACCTTCACGCTCGTCGAAGAGGCGATCAAGAGCTGCGTCAACGCCGGCGCCAGCGCCAGCGACGACCCCCACATCGACACCTGGCTGCTGTGGGCCGCCCTGCATGGCGTGGCCACCCTCGAAAGGCCCGCCCGATCCGCCTATCTCCGCCTCGGTCCCCTCGACCGCCCGGCCATGCTCGAAACGCTCATCGGCAGAATCACCCGGCTCCGCTGAGCATCAGCTCGAGCGCGGTTAGCGTGCACCCGGCCGCGTGCGGGCACGAGCGGCCTCCGGATAGCGTTAACCACATGGCGATCATGACGCGGCCGCTGGGCCGGACACAGACGGACGTGACCATCCTCGG
>PMOU01000665.1 GCA_003161205.1 Actinomycetota bacterium
GCCCCGCCGCAGGCCAAGCTGGCAGGGCCGCGGGCCCTGTGCCCGCGGGAGGAGGAGTTCGCCGAGCCGCTGTGGCAGCTGGGCAGCTACCCGTACGCGGTACTCCAGGACGGCCGGATCGCCGTCGTTCACGGGCAAGGCCAGCGCCGGCTCGGCCTGCTCGACCCGGGCACCGGCGAGCTGGCTGATATCGAGCTGCCATATCAGGTCTTCGGATCCGGGCTCTCCGCGTCCGGCCGCAGCGTGGTCACGGTCGCCGGCGGCCCGGCGGTCCCGCTGACCGTGATCAAGGCCGACCTCCCCGCGCCGGGTCAGGGCCCCGCCGTGGTGCACGAGCTGGGCCGGTCCCTGGACTCGCTGCCCGACGCCGCTTACCTGCCGGTGCCCCGGGCGGCCCAGCTGACCGGGCCGTCCGGTTCGGTCGTGCACGCGCTGGTGTACCCGCCGTCCAATCCCGTGGCCACGGCACCCGACGGTGAGCTGCCGCCGTACATCGTCTGGGTCCACGGCGGCCCCACCTCCCAGGTCGGTCCCCGGCTTGACCTGGAGAAGGCGTTCTTCACCAGCCGCGGCATCGGGATCATCGACGTGAACTACGGCGGCTCGAGCGGATACGGCCGGGCGTACCGCGAACGGCTGCGCGGCCAGTGGGGCGTCGTGGACGTGGCCGATGTGATGACGGCGGCGCTCGGGCTAGCCGAGGCGGGCGAGGCGGACGGGAAGCGGCTCGGCATCCGCGGCGGTTCGGCCGGCGGCTGGACAGCGCTGGCCGCGGTGACGTCGGGCATCGGCGCCGGCCGCCTGGACGGCGAGGCCCGAGACGGGGCTAAGGGCGTCTTCGCGGCGGCTGCCTCTTATTTCGGGGTCAGCGACCTGCGGGGGTTCGCCGCCCAGACGCACGACTTCGAATCGCGGTACCTGGACGGCCTGATCGGGCCGCTGCCCGAGAGCGAATCGCTGTACGCCGAGCGGGCGCCGGTCGGGCACGTCAACGGAGCCACCTGCCCGGTGCTGCTGCTGCAAGGGCTCGACGACCCGATCGTCCCGCCCGCTCAGTCTGAGTCCATCGCGGCCGATCTGGCCGCGCACGGCATTCCCTACGCGTACCTGGCCTTCGCGGGTGAGTCACACGGGTTCCGGCGGGCGGAGACGATCATCGCCAGCCTGGAGGCCGAGGTCTCCTTCTACGGCCAGATCATGGGCTTCACCCCGCCGGGCATCCCCCAGGTCCCGCTCACGGGTAGCTGAGGCGGGCACCAGGGCCGTTCAGAGGAAAAAGATCTTGATTTTAGCTAGCGGGCGAATTCCGTGGACCGGGACTCGCGCACCACGGTGATCCGGATCTGGCCCGGGTAGGTCAGTTCCTCCTCCACCTGCTTGGCGATGTCGCGGGCGATGACCTGGGCCTGGATGTCGTCGATCCGCTCGGGCTTGACCATGACCCTGATCTCGCGGCCTGCCTGCATGGCGAAGACCTTCTCGACGCCCTCGTGGCCGGCCGCGATCTGCTCCAGCCGCTCCAGGCGCTTCACGTACATCTCCAGCGACTCCCGGCGGGCACCGGGCCGGCCGCCGCTGATCGAGTCCGCGGCCTGGGTCAGGACCGCCTCGACGGTGCGGACCTCGACCTCGTTGTGGTGCGCCTCGATCGCGTGCACCACGTCCTCGTGCTCGCCGTACCGGCGGGCGATCTCGGCGCCGATCAGCGCGTGACTGCCCTCGACCTCGTGGGTGAGGGCCTTGCCGATGTCGTGCAGCACCGTGCAGCGCTTGAGCAGCGCCGGGTCGAGCCGCAGCTCACTGGCCATCATGCCCGCGATGTGCGCGGACTCGACCAGGTGCCGGAGCACGTTCTGCCCGTAGGAGGTGCGGTACTTCAGGCGGCCGAGAAGATCGACGAGTTCGGAGTGCATGTCGGTGATGCCCAGCTCGACCAGCGCGTCCTCGCCCGCCCGCCGGCACAGCTGCTCGATCTCCGCCTTACCCCGCTCGTAGGCGTCCTCGATCCGCTGCGGGTGGATCCGGCCGTCCAGGACGAGCCGTTCCAGGGTGAGCCGCGCGATCTCCCTCCTTACTGGATCAAAGCAGGAGAGCAGGACAGCCTCGGGCGTGTCGTCGATGATGAGGTTGACGCCGGTGACCGACTCGAAGGCCCTGATGTTGCGGCCTTCCCGGCCGATGATGCGGCCCTTCATCTCGTCCCCGGGCAGGTGCAGGACCGAGACGACCGACTCGCTGGTCTGCTCGGTCGCCACCCGCTGGATGGCGAGCGTGACGATCTTGCGGGCGCGCTTGTCGCCTTCGGACTTGGCCTCGTGCTCGATGTCCCTGACGATGAGCGCCGCTTCCCGCTTGGCCTGGTTCTCGATCGTAGCGACCAGTTCGGTCCGGGCTTGGTCGGAGGTGAGCCCGGCGACCCGCTCCAGCTCTTTGCCGCGGTCGGCTTCCTGCCGGTCCAGGTCGGTGGCGCGCCGGGCGAGTTCCTGCTTGCGCTGGTCCAGGGCCAGGGAGCGGTCTTCGATCCGCCTGAGCTCCTCATGGAGCCGCTGCTCACGGTCCGCCAGGCGGACCTCACGGCGCTCGAGGTCACTGCGCAGCTCGCGGACCTCATCCTTGACCGCGCGGATTTCCTCTTCGACTTCACGCCGGCCCTGCGCGGCCTGCTCGGCTTCCTGGCGGGCCCGCTCGAGGATTCCGGTGGCCTCGTTCTCGGCGCGGGCACGGATGTGGTCGGCTTCGGCGGTGATCTGGTCCCGGTCCGCCTGGGTGAGCTGAGCTGCCTCCCGCGGCGCACTCGCGGTCCGGCGCCACACCACCCCGAGCGCGAAGATCACCGCAAGCAACCCGATTACCATGAACGCGAGCGACAATCCGCTGCTCACGGCCACCCCTTTCCGTCCATAGCCCTCGGGGCACCCTTGTGTTGTACGTGTGTTGTACGTCAGTACCGGGGTTCGATGGGTTTATGCCCTGGTGCGGGCGGTCACATGCCGGATCCGCTCGACGGCTGACCTCAACAGTCTTGACTACGTACCGTATCTACCTACTTGTCCTCCGCTGTTTTTATGTGCAGGATGGGACAACACCTCGCTGCCGTGAGGTTAAGGCTTGATAACCTTTTTATCAAGCTATGGCCCCGCGATCGCCGCCAGCCAGGTGGCGTGTGGACAAAAGGTGCACCTCAGTGGACCTGCGGGAACAGTGAGACGCGTGGTGCGGCGGGAGCGGACACGGGGAACGGCGGCAGGCACCGGCCGCGAGCCGCGACGGCGGCGCGGCCGGAGTTACAAGGTGTAGCCAAGTTTCCGGGGCTGGGACTCAGCCTTCCGGGATCTCGTCTTCCGGGATCTCGTCTTCCGGGGCGATATACGGCTCGGTTTCCAGGTCGATGGCGCCGGCTGCGCCTTCCTGCTGCATGGCCTCCCGGATCAGCCGGAAGGCCAGGCCGGGCGGATAGCCCTTCCTGGCGAGCAGGCTCGCCGCCCGGCGGGCCCGGGCCTCGGGCGGCTGGCCGCGGGTGCTCGCCAGCTTCCGCTCGACCAGGTGCCGGGCCGTGGCGGCTTCCTGCTCCGGGTCGAGGGTGTCGACTGCCTCGCGGATTTCCTCGCTGTCAACGCCGCGGCGCCTGAGCTCGGCGGAGAGCGACCGCCGGGACAGCCCGCGGCTGTGGTGCCGGGACTCGACCCAGGCCCGGGCGAACGCCGCGTCGTCGATCAGGCCCACCTCGGCGAACCGGCTGAGCACAGCCTCGGCGGCTTCGGCGGGCACGCCGCGGCGATTAAGCGCCTGCGCGAGCTGCCCCCTGGTCCGGGGTTCGATCGTCAGCAGCCGCAGGCAGATCTGCCGGGCCTGGGACTCGGGGTCCTTCGGTTCGTCGGGGGCTTTCGGTTCTCGGGGGTGCCGGGTTTCAGGGTCACTCGCCTCGAACTCCGGCGGTGACCCTGAAGCCCACCTACGAGCAGCCACTTCTGATCACTTTGCTAGTTGACTCGACCGCCGCTAGACCGTGACGGCAGCTGCAGCCAACTTGGCCGAGCTGGACCCGTTGCCGTTGGCGTGGTTGGCGCCCCCGTTGCCATTGCCGTTGCTGAGGGCGGCGGCCTCCGCGTCCGGCCGCGGCGGTCCGATGCCGAGCTTCTCCTTGATCTGCCTCTCGATCTCGTTGGCCAGGTCCGGGTTCTCACGCAGGAAACTACGGGCGTTCTCCTTGCCCTGGCCGAGCTGATCGCCGTTGTAGGTGTACCAGGCCCCAGACTTGCGGACGATCCCCTGCTCCACGCCCAGGTCGATCAGGCTGCCTTCCCGGCTGATCCCGGTGCCGTAAATGATGTCGAATTCCGCGACCTTGAACGGCGGCGACATCTTGTTCTTGACGACCTTCACGCGGGTCCGGTTCCCGACCGCGTCCGTCCCCTCCTTGAGCGTNNGGACTGTTGTGCACCATCACGCCGTCGACGAAGTAGTTATGGGACCCTTCCACCTCGATATCGAAGCGGTTCATGGACCGGGTCGGCGGCTTGACGTGGATATCAAGGATCCGCGCCGGAATCATCCGGGGCGTCGTGGGCGCGAACTCCTGCTGCACGCTGAACTCGCCACGGAACCGGGGCAGCAACTTGTACTCCATCGACGGGTGCACATACGGCGCCACGAGCTTCTGGAACTTTTCCGACGCCGAGGTGCTGAATTGAAGCACGCTTATCTCCCGCGCCCCGCGGGACATGAGCTTGACCTGCAGCCCGTGCGTGTCCCGCAGGTACCGCACGAGGCGATCCCGGGAGCCGGGGCTCATCGCCTCGACGCAGATCTCGATCCGGCCCGTACCTCCCGCGGTCCGCTCCTGGACACCCTTCGAGCGAACGGTGAAGCAACCGTCGTCCATGTACCAGACCGCCAGTGCCAGCGGCGTGAGGCTCTTGAGGTAGTCCCAGGTGAGGTGCTTCTTACCGTCACCGAAATAAACGGCCTCATGAATTTCACTCAGTTCAGGAAGCGGAGTGAAATCAGCGAAGACGGCATCCTTGGCGTTGGTCGTCCTCGAATGCGGGATGTTCCCCAGCAGCGACACCTTCCAGTCCAGGTAGGCCTCTTGCCTGGAACCATGCCCCATCCGGAAACGAGTCCCGGACCTGCCCCGGCGATTCGGGGACAGGTTCCCGTCCCCCATGAGCGAACCGAGGATGAGCTGAAGCTGCTGCTGACCGAGGCGCTGCTGTTCCACGACCATGACACGGTCGCCGGGAATCAGTTCTCCCGCCTGGCGCCATCCGCCAAGCGTGCGAATAAGGTGATTCTCCGTCGCGGCGAACTGGGCCAGCCCGTTCTTTCCTGATTTCGCGACGCTGAACTGAAGGAACTCCTCGGCCTTGCCGTTGTTGAACCAGTTCACGATCCGGCGCGGGACCATCGTGTCGGTCTCCGGGTCGTACGAGAGGACCTCGACGTCCATCCGCTGGTTGACGATCTTCCCTATCTTTTCCTGGGTACCGTCGGCCAGGGTGACTCGGGTGCCATAAGACATGCATCCGAACATCACACCGACCTTTTCCCGCAATTGGTTAATAAAAATTGCGGTGGTTTTGGTCTGGCTTAGTGCGCCGGTAATCTTGCGGAGCGCTTGGGACATGAGCCGCGCTTGGAGCCCGACGTGGCTATCCCCCATCTCGCCCTCGATCTCCGCCTTCGGCACGAGCGCGGCGACCGAGTCGATGACGATGACGTCGATGGCGCCGGACCGGATGAGCATGTCCGCGATCTCCAGCGCCTGCTCGCCCGTGTCGGGCTGGGACACCAGCAGCGCGTCGGTGTCGACGCCGAGCTTCTTGGCGTAGTCCGGGTCCAGCGCGTGCTCGGCGTCGATGAACGCCGCGATGCCGCCGCCCTTCTGGGCGTTGGCTACGGCGTGTAGCGCCACAGTAGTTTTCCCGCTACTCTCTGGTCCGTATATCTCGACGATGCGGCCGCGGGGCAGGCCGCCGAGGCCCAGCGCCACGTCGAGGGCGATCGAACCGGTCGGGATCACCTCGACCGGCACTCGCGTCTCATCGCCGAGGCGCATGACCGAGCCCTTGCCGAACTGCCGCTCGATCTGGAGGAGTGCGGTCTCCAGAGACTTCTCCCTGTCGCCAGAGCGCTCGAGGCTCTGCCGGCTGTTTGCTGCCATGGGGGACTCCCTGCCGGGTTTAGGGGCCTGCGGGGACCTCCCGCACCGCCCAGGTCGTCTAAGTAAATGGTCCCGCCGGGCACCCCCGGCGGATCAGTGGACACGCTACGCGGCACCACCGACATTTCTGCCGAGCGTCGCGCGGCACCCTGCCCGCGGGGGTGATTTGGTGACCGCTTCCCGGTTGCTGAGCCGGGACCACCGCCATCGATCCACTATAGAGCGAACGTGTATTCGATCATGGGCGACACGCCGAAAGCGCCGTCAGATATTCAAGAAACTGCGACTCCCGGCGGTACCTGTCACCCTGCCGTCAGGGCCACCTGGTCCCTGTAGGTCGGCTGGGCCCGGTCAGAACCGGGCTTTAAGTTCGTTGATCTCACGCACCCGGTCTTGAATCTGGGCGTACGCGGGGTTCTCGCGGATGCGGCCCACCGCCCAGCGCAGAACCTCCGCGCGGCTGCTCGCGATGCCCGCGGTGATGAGCGTGTCCACGGTGGCCAGGTCGGCAGGCCCGAGCCGCGTCATGACGGGGGTGAGTTCATCCGAGGCTTCTCCCAGTGGCTTAGCGG
>PMOU01000197.1 GCA_003161205.1 Actinomycetota bacterium
GCCCGCGCCTGCACCGCCGACCCCGGAGCCGCTACCGACCCCGGTGCCGACCCCAGCGCCGGAAGCTGCTGTGCCTCCGGCTGAGGTAGAAGTCCGGCCTGCGGCGGCTGGGTCCGCCGCCGGGTTCGCCGGTGTCGAGCGGGAGCGGCCGCTGCCGTCTATCGAGCGGGCGCTTAGCGGCCCTGGCAGTCGTGGTGACACGAGCTGGCGGCGTCAGGTGAAGGTGGTCACCGGCGGCCAGGGACCGGGCAAACCGGACCAGGAGACGCTGGACCGTGAGCGGGCCAGGCTGCCGTTGGCCGGAGCCCGCCGGATCGTCGTGCTCGGCTGCACCAGGGGCGCGGGACAGACCGTGACAGCCATGATGACCGGCCACATCCTGGCTGCGGCGCGGGGTATTCCGGTATCGGCGCTTGACCTGAATCCCGGCGCCACGTCGCTCGCCGCTCGCAGCGCGCCGGCCGCTTCGCTGGCGGAGCTGCTGGCCGGCCGTGAGCCGGACCAGCGCCAGGGCGCGCGACTCGACGTGATCGCTGATCCGCCGGGATCCGGCCGCGTCCTGGAGACGGAGGACTTCCGAAGGCTCGCCTACCTGCTGGCCGCGCGGTACCCGCTGACCATGATCGACCCGGCCGCTTCCGGCCTGACCCGGCTGCTCTCGGTCGCGGACCAGCTGGTGCTGATCGCCCCGGCCAGCCCGGATGCGGCGACTTCGCTGGCCAATACCCAGCAATGGCTGACCGCGCACGGGTATGGAGAGCTGGCGGCCCGCGCGGTGACGGTAGTCAACGGGGTGAGCAAACGGACCACCCAGGACGTGCTCAGAGCCGAATCCGTAGCCAGAGGCCGCTGCCGGGCCATCGTCCGGGTGCCCTGGGACGACCTGCTGTCGGCCCGGCCCGGCTCGCCGTCCGCGTTGCATCCGCAGACCAGGCTCGCCTACACGGCGCTGGCCGGCGTGCTGGTCGCGGGCCTGGCGGCCGAGCATCCAAGCCCCGCAGCACCCGTTCCAGGAGGGAACCCCCGTGAGCACTCGGACTAAGAGGTCTAAGGGTTCTCGGGGCCGTACCCGGCTGGGCATCAGGTACTTCGACGACCGCATCCTGCTCACGGANNTCGGTCTCCTATGAGTTCACCACGCCGGAGGAGCGGGAGGCGCTGGCGACGAACATCACCGTCGCGCTGGCCGCGATCAGGATGACCGACGCCGAGGTCCACCTGCGCATCGCGCACCGGTCCTACCCAGCGCACGCGTGGGCGACCGGGCTTGACGAGACCTCGGACGGGGGTCCTGGCTGGCGGGACTACCTGGACCAGACCTACCAGCACGTCTGGGCGAAGGATTTCTGGGCCAAGGAGATCTACCTCGGGGTCCGGCTCGGCCAGCGCGGCGTGCGCGCGCAGTTGTCGGGCGGGTTGATCTCCCAGTTCCGCGGCGTGGCTGCGCACGGCGAGCGGGGGCTGGGGCTCGAGGATGAGGCGGTCGGCACGCCGGAGATCGCCAAGTGGACAGAATCAGCTGAGCGGCTGGGCCGGGCGCTGAACGCGAGCGCGCTGGCGGCCAGGCACGCCACTTCGGGTGAGATCGCGTGGCTGGTCCGGCACACGCTGATGGCGACGGCGGGTGAGCCGCTGCCGTCCGCGGCCAAGCGCAGGCGATGGGGCTCCGGCGAGATCGACATGCTCTTCGAGGGGCAGATTCACAATGGGCGCACCCTGCTGTGCCTGGAGCACATGTCGGGGGAATCCTACGCCGCGTTCCTGTCCTTTGCCCGGTTTCCCGATGTGATGTCGTTCCCCGACGGGGAACCGTGGCTGCATTATGCTGACTCGCTGCCGTTCCCGGTCGAGATCAGCTCACGGATGAAGCTCATTCCGCCGGCGAAGGCGAGCAAGGACGTCAGCCGCCGCCTCGCCCACGCACGTGACATGGACACCCATATTCGCGAGGCGGGCGCGGAAGCGCCTATCGCGCTGGCCGAGCAGATCGCGGCGGCCCGGATGCTCGAGCACGGCATCACCAAGGAACGCCTGCCGTTTGTCTACGGCTGGCACCGGCTGATCGTGGCGGCTCCGACGAAAGAACTATGCGTCCGCCGGGTGGAAGCGGTCATCGAGCATTACCGCGATATCGGCATCGACGTGGTCAACTCCACGGGTGACCAGTTCTCGCTGTTGAGTGAATCACTGCCCGGCGAGCGGATCCGGCTGAATTCGTACGTGCAGCGCCAGCCGCTTTACACGATCGCCGGCGGAATGCCGACGGCGACCGTGGAACTTGGCGACCGGATCGATATCAGCGGGTCTGGCTGGATCGGGCCTTACATCGGCGAGACGCTCGGCCGGGCCCGCTCCGTCGTGCATTTCGATCCGCTGCTCGCGGCCGCCCGTAACCGGCCCACCGCCGTGGCCATCACCGGTGAGCCCGGCGGCGGCAAGACGACGCTGGCCATGCTGCTCATCTACCAGCTGGCGCTGCGCGGCGCGACCGTGGCGGTGATCGATCCGAAGGGTGACGCCGAATCGCTGGTGGAGTACCTGCGGCGGCAGGGCCGCAAGGCGCGGGTCCTGCCGCTCGGTGCGGCGGCGCCTGGCCTGCTCGACCCGTTCTCCTTCGGCGTCGACCTGGCGGAGAAGCGGACGATGGCCACCGAGACGCTCCGGCTGCTGCTGCCCAGGATGAGCGAAGAGCGGGAAAGCGCCATGATCCAGGCGGTGGGCGCGGTGGCCGGGACCGAGCGGCCCAGCCTCGGCAAGGTCATCACGTACCTGGAGGAGGCCGACGATCCGGCCTGGAAGAACACGGGCGCGGTCATGCGGTCGATCTCCGAGATGCGGCTGGCCCGGCTGTGCTTCGCCCCGTCGGTGGGTCAGCAGATCGACGCGGAAGGCTGGACCACCGTCTTCACGCTGGCCGGGCTCACCTTGCCGGACACCACCACCAGCCGGGACGACTACTCCTATGAGCAGCGGCTCTCGGTCGCCTTGCTCTACCTGGTGTCCCAGTTCGCCCGCAAGCTCCTGAACGGCATCGACCGGACGGCACCCAAAGCCATCTTCCTGGACGAGGCGTGGGCGATCACGTCCACGCCCGAGGGCGCCAAGCTGGTGCCCGAGGTGTCCAGGATGGGCCGGTCGAGGAACACCGCGCTGATCCTGGTCTCGCAGAACGCCGGTGACCTGCTGAACGAGCAGGTGACCAACTGCCTGTCCGGGGTCTTCGCGTTCCGGTCGACCGAGCGCGGCGAGGTCGCGAACGTCATGTCGCTGCTCGGCGTCGCGGCGTCGGACGAGCACAAGGCGGTGCTGCGCTCCCTCGGCAACGGCGAGTGCATTTTCCGCGATCTGGATGACCGGGCCGGGCGGATCGGAATTGACCTGGTCTCGGACGAGCTCAGGGACTGGATCGACACCAACCCCACCCGGGCCGCGGCTCAGACTGGCCTGCGGGCCCAGCGGTCCCCCCGCGAGGCCGCCGACAACACCCCGGCTGAAGACATGCCGCACGAAAGCACCTCTGCGATCCGCACGCGAGCGGCGGAAGCGTCGTCGTAACCAGCAGAACCAGGAGTTCCCCCTGATGGCTACCTCGCTATCCCCGCTCAGGCCTCGAGCGCGGGACCGCGCTGACTCCGGGTCAGACGGCCCCCGCGTCATGCGCTGGGTGGTCCGGGTACTCCTACTGGCCGCGGCGTCAGCCGCGGTGCTGCTCGGCATCTCCACCCCCGCGCTCGCCGCCACCAGCGCGACCCACGGGGCCCATAGCGCGGCGAGTCCGGCCCGGGCGCAGACGGCTGTCTCCCACGTCACGCTGACCGCGGTGATCACACCGGCGCTGACCCAGGAACCCGGCGGGGTCTGCCAGGTGCCGGGCATCGGGGACATCGGCGGGCTGGTCGGGCTGTGCTCGGCGGGTTCGAGCGGGCTCGTCGGTGACCTGAACAACATCTGCGAACCCTCGCTGCCCCAGCCCGAGCCGGCGACCGGCGGTATCGACGCGATGATCCAACCGCCGGCCGCGGCGGCCGGCGGGAAGACGCTGTACGACAGCTACGGGCTCTCCGGCCAGTTCTGGGCGGCCCACGGCCTGCAGTGTTCCGACATGACCTCGCTGATCGGCAACAACGTCGCCGGCATGGTCTTCGAC
>PMOU01000552.1:0-612 GCA_003161205.1 Actinomycetota bacterium
GTGCATGCCCTCGTTGTAGCGCCTGCCGTGCAGGATGCGGCCGGTGAACTCGTCCACGATCAGGATCTCGCCGTTCATCACGACGTAGTCCTTGTCCTTCTTGTACAGCTCCTTGGCCTTGATGGAGTTGTTCAGGAAGCTGACCAGGGGCGTGTTGACCGGGTCGTAGAGGTTGTCGATGCCGAGCCAGTCCTCGACCTTCTCGACACCCGATTCCATGATGCCGATGGTCTTCTTCTTCTCGTCGACCTCGTAGTCGCCCTCGCCGTCCTCGCCGCGGCGCAGCCGGGGCGCGATCTTGGCGAACTCGGTGTACCAGCGCGGGCTCTGCTCGGCCGGCCCGCTGATGATCAGCGGCGTCCTGGCCTCGTCAATGAGGATCGAGTCCACCTCGTCGACGATCGCGTAGTGGTGGCCGCGCTGCACGCAGTCCTCAAGCGACCAGGCCATGTTGTCACGCAGGTAGTCGAACCCGAACTCGTTGTTGGTGCCGTAGGTGATGTCGGCGGCGTACTGCTTGCGGCGCTCGGCCGGCTCCATGTCGCCGAGGATCACGCCGACCTCGAGCCCGAGGAAGTGGTGCACCCGCCCCATCCACTCGGAGTCGCGCTT
>PMOU01000552.1:619-15045 GCA_003161205.1 Actinomycetota bacterium
CATCTCGGCGATGTTGCCCAGGTGCAGCGCGGCGCTGCCCATCAGCTGGACGTCGAACGCCCGCTGGCCCAGGGTGCGCTTGGCGGCCTCGCGCACGGTGGCGAAGGCTTCAGGAAGCAGGTCGTCGAGTGTTTCCCCGTCCGCGTACCGCTGCCGGAACTCATCGGTCATGGCCCGCAACTCGGCGTCACTCATCTTGACGAAGTCGTCTTCGATGGAGTTAATCTGCTCACTGATCCGCTTGAGCTTGCGCAGGATCCTGCCTTCGCCGGCGCGAAGGACACTATCGATGATGGGTGGCACTTCTCGTCGCGCTCCTCAGCGGATCGTCTGACCTCATCCTGGCCGGTGACCGTAACCGGCTCTCGCTCACCGTCCCAACATGCCATGGTAGGCGAGAAGAGACACCAAACCGAGTCGCAACCGAACCGGCGGGGTCACCAGGGCTAGCGCCAGCGGCGGGGGCCGGCTGGTGATCAGTCTCGCACTTCCCGGAGAATAATAGGAGCCTAAGCGAGGAGAGGAGCCACCAGTGGCCGAGCAGGCGTCATCAGGGACCGTGGCGGACACGGGAGCGCATGGGCTCGACTCGGTGATCGGCCCGTCGCCCAAGCACCAGGGACACCACGGCCGGCCGGCATCCTGGGTCGCGGTCTCGATCATCATCGTCGGCTTCGTCGTCGGCGGGGTCGCGCTGGTTCCCGGACCCAAGTGGTGGCTGTTCTGGACCGGCGCCGGGATCGTGATCATCGGCGCCATCATGGCCACCACCACCCGCATCTTCGACGACTGGTACTGAAAGACCTTTTCTGAACGGGCGGTGGTTACTGCCTGACGGCCCAGCGAGCGGGCCGGCGAAATGTCGTAGCTGGCCGTTACGCTTGAGCTCATGGATGTTCCTCCGGCGCAGGTGACGGTCACCGCGGACGATGTCCGCCGGATGACGCTGCGCGCGCAGGGATTCCTCGGCGCGACGTCGCGGCGCGGGGGCGTAACCGCCATGCTCCGACGGGTCGGGGCCGTCCAGCTCGACACGATCAGCGTGCTGGCACGCTCGCACGAGCTCGTCGCCTACGCGCGGCTGGGAGCGGTCTCCCGGCAGCAGATCGAGCAGGCGTACTGGCAGGCCGGGAAGCCCGTCGCCTTCGAGTACTGGGCCCACGCGGCGTGCGTGCTTCCGGTCGAGCAATGGCCGTACTTCGCCTTCCGGCGCCGCGCGCTGCGGGCCCGAGGGGTGCGGTGGCACCAGAGCCACCAGGAGACCTGCGAGAAGGTGCTGGCCAGACTGCGCGCGGAAGGACCGCTGACCGCGACCCAGCTTGGCGGGGCCAAGGCGGGCGGCCCGTGGTGGGACTGGTCAGACGTCAAGATCGCGGCGGAATGGCTGCTCGATACCGGTGATGTCATCTGCGTCCGGCGGACGGGCTGGCGCCGCGTCTACGACCTGCCCGAACGCGTCCTGCCCAGCGAGCTGCTGAACGCCGAGCCGACCGATCTTGAGTGCCTCGCGTACCTGGCCGGGATCACCGCCCGGGCGCTAGGCGTCGCCACTCATGCGGACCTGGTCGACTATCACCGGCTGAACTATCTCACCAGCGAAAGGTCTCAGCACACGCGGTTCGTGGCCGATGCCGCGCTGGCCGCGGGCCTGACGCCGGTCACGATCGCGGGCACGGATCGGGCCAAGTCCGGAGTCCCGGGCTGGGCCGATCCGGCCGCGCTGGCCGAAGACTCGGCCGGCCGGCGCGGGCGGAACCGTGTCACCCTGCTCTCGCCGTTCGACTCGCTGATCTGGGACCGCAAACGAACCCTGCGGATGTTCGGCTTCGAGCACAGCCTCGAGGCCTACGTGCCAAAACACAAGCGGATACACGGCTACTTCACCATGCCCCTGCTCGCGGGCGGCCAGCTGGCCGGCCGGGTCGATCCGGCCCGGGAGGGTAAGACCCTCCTCGCGCGCAAGGTCTCGCTGGAACGGGCGTCCGCCGCCGAGCCGATGGCCCAGGCCCTGCGGGAGGCGGCCAGCTGGGTCGGCTGCGACGACGTCCGCCTCGAGCAGATCGAGCCCGCCCAGCACGCCCCCCGCCTACTGGCCGCCCTAGCCGCCACCTGAGCGGCGCGGCCCGGCACCTGAGCGGAAAATCAGCTCGCGAAGTGCGCCGCGCCGCCTGGACTGAGTAGCGACGAGGGAAGACGGCGCCTCAAAGTGCCCGGAAGCGGGCAGGACTAACAGAACTAGTGCCGTGACAAGTAACGTTCGCCCCGCTTCCAGTCGCCGCCGCAGTGATCATCCCCAAGGTGACCGCGACGATGGACCATTGATGTTGCTGGCACAACACCGATGGGACCATCGTTGTGGCTCGCGCGCGGAAGCAGCGGAGCACGGGCGTGCAGGATGGGGCGGGAGGGGTTCGCGGGACGGCGGGCGGGGTTCGCGGGACGGCGGGCCGCCGCCGGGGCCATCCCTTATCGCGGTGGGTAACCGGGCGAAGGCTAATTGATGGAGCGCTAGCTGAACTCGATCAGCTTCTGGCGGACGGCGATCATCACGGCTTCCATCCGGGAGTGGATCTGCAGCTTCTCCAGGATGTTCCTGACGTGGTTCTTCACCGTGTTCTCTGAGATGAACAGCTCTTTGGCGATGTCGCGGTTGTTCATGCCGCGCGCGACCAGCCTGAGCACCTCCATCTCCCGGTCGGTGAGCTTAGGCGCGGCGACGTGCTGGACCCGCTCTTCTTCGGCGTCGCGCTTGGCGAGGGTCGCGAACTCGGACAGGAGCTTGCCCGCCATCGACGGGTTGATCAGCGACTGGCCGCCGTGTACCGACCTGACCGCCTCGGCCACCTCGTCCAGCGGTATGTCCTTGAGCAGGTAACCGCTGGCGCCGGCCCTGATGGCCTCGAACAGGTCCTCTTCCTCGTCGCTGATCGTCAGGATGATGATCTTCGCGCTCGGGGCGACCTCTTTCATCGCCCGGGAGGCCTCGATACCGGTGATCTTGGGCATCCGGATGTCCATCAGCACGACATCGGGCAGCGCCTCGCCGGCCACGGCGATCGCCTCGGTGCCGTCGCTCGCCTGCCCGACGAGATCGATGTCGTCCTCTTCCTCCAGGACCATCTCCAGACCGCGGCGGAACAACGCATGATCATCGGCGATCAGGACCCGGATCGGCTCTGGGCGCTTCCCGTCCGCTTCCACGGCGCCCTCTACTGCGCCCTCGATTGGCCCCTCCACTGGCTTTTGAGCAGCAGCCACTGCCTTGTCGCCCATGGCGCTCACTTCGTTGCCTCCCTCGGGGACCATCGCTCGCATCCGCCTCACCAGGCAGCCTGGCTGACCTCGGCGCGAATGTCACGTGATCAGAGCCTTGCCGACCCGGGGCCCGGATGCAAGCCGGGCGCCACCGCACCCGGCTCGCAGCAGGGAAGTACGACCCCGAGTAGACCGTGAACTATTCCTCGACCAGCCGGATCACCCCGTAGTCGTAGCCACGCCGCCGGTAGACGACGCTGAACCGGTCGCAGTCACGATCGTGGAAGAGATAGAAGTCGTGACCCACGAGTTCCATCTCCAGCAGGGCCTGGTCGATCGTCATCGGCGTGGCCGCGTGCACCTTCTCGCGCAGCACGAGCGGGCCGTCGCCCTCCATCTTGATCGGCACGAACAGGCTCGCCGACTCCACCTCGTCGAGGTCGGCCTGGTCGGCTCGATCGTCCATATCGCCGGTCCGCGGTCGCGCGACGCTGTGGCCGTTGCCGCTGTGACCGTTGCCGTTGTGACTGTTGACGCTGTGGCCGTTGAGCCGCGGCTTGCGCGGCGCCACGGCCAGCTCGCCGGGCGCGGCCGCAGCCGCGGACGTCACGCCCGCCAGCACTTCCGGCGACCGTACCGTGACGTTGTCCCCGTGTTTCACCTTGCGCCGGTCGCAGGCCCGGCGGAGCCTGGATTCGAGTTTCGCGAAGGCCAGGTCAAGCGCGGTGTACCGGTCATCCGCCGCCGCCTCCGCCCTGATCGCGGGACCACGGGACCTGATCGTCAGTTCGACGCGTTCACGGTGGTCAGACTGCCTCGGGTTACGTTCCTCGGAGACCTCGACGTCGATCCGCACCGCCTTGGCGTCGAGCTTTTCGAGCTTGGCCAGTTTGGCGGTGGCGTGTTGACGGAACCGTGCCGGAACGGTGAAGTGCCGTCCCCTGACGATAACTTCCATCTCGATCCCCATTCAGTCGATTTCGCCCTATCTGATCGGGCGGGGCGGCACTCGCCCGGCCGACCTGGTCTTCGACCCCACATTCGCCTGCTGAGGGGTTCGCGGTCTCTGTGACCACTACTGCCCTTCTCCCTACCCAGGAGACTCGGTATCTCCCGTCGAGGCAGGACTTACTCCTAAGCCGCACCGTGATCAGTCGNNCGGCTTGCCTGACGTGGCGCCCCGAAAGGCAGCCAAGCCTGGCGCAACCACGGACCCGGGCGAGTGCCATGTCTGAACGCTAGCTCGCCGGCGCCTGAATGTCAGGAGGGACATGTAGCCGATGAAGCACAAAGCGCATCATAACGACTTCATAACGTGAAAGATCNNTTCATGTCGCCATCCGCGGTGATCGAGACCGCGCCGCTGGGAGCCGGCTGGGAGCTGGAGGACTCCTGCCCGTCGACGGGTACCTCCGACAGCGTCGGAGCGGAGCTCCCGGCCAGCACGATCAGGTCACCGGCGTCGTACCAGGTCAGCGACGTCGGCTGGACGAGGTCGGGCCCGACTTGCACGGGCTGGCTGACGGGCAGGGCGGCAGAGGGCGATCCCAGCTGGCCCGGCGACGACTGGCTGGCCCGGATGATCGCCGCGATATCGACCACGCTGGCCGACCCGTCCTGCACGATGAAGGCGATCCGGACCCCGTCGGGCGCGACGCTCAGGTCGCTGACGTCCGGCGGGACCGTGTTGACCTGAACCGCCTTGCCGTCGACCGGCACCATGAAGACGTCGCCGTTCTCGGCGACCCACAGATCCTGGTTACGATCCCAGCTGATCGCGGTAACGCCTGATCCGATTCCCGGCACGGAGCTAAGCCGCCCGTGGCTGGAAGTCAGCCCGAGGGACAGCTCCTTGCCGGCCGGGTTACCCGGCGAGTACACCGCCACGTACTGTCCGTCCGGCGAGATCGCCGCCAACGTGGGCGTTCCGATACCGGGCAGCTGAACGGCCGCCGGCCTGCTGGCGGAATTCGTGTGCACCGCCGCACCGCTGTCGCACCCCTGCAGGCTCGTCGCGCTCGCCGGGTGCAAGGCCGAAAGGACCGGGCCGATCAGGCCGCCCTGGACGCTGGCTTCGGAGCCGCACCGGGACCACACCTGACCCTGGCTGGTGAAGGAGAAGTTGGCGGGCTGCGACGGATACGGGTTGTAGCACGGATAAGTGGCCTGGTTCTGCACCGGGCTCCGGTGCTGCGTGATACCGCAGATCGTCGGCGGCGGTGTCCACGGCGAGCCGTTGATCTCGAGCTGAACCGACTGGATGGGCTGCGCCGGGCCGGCCCGCGGACTGGCCAGGGTCCAGGCGAGCTGGGCGGATACCTGCTCCTTCACCGCCGTGCTGGCGCCCGCCAGGCCGTCCAGGTTCACCACGGCGGTCGATCCGGTCTGCGTGACGCCAGCGAGTTTGGTGCCGGCCGGAAAGGTGTCGGCCGCTCGTTGCAGCAGGCTGCTCTTCGGTTCCCCGTTCGTGGTCGGCAGCAGGGCGTTGACCAGGTTGTTCACCAGATCGGTGGTTGAGGTGCCCAGCGGGACGAACACCGAGTCCGGGACGAGCGGCTGCTGTGACGCGCCGGCGGCGACGGACGGGTTGATGAAGTACAGCTCCTGCGGCTTGTAGAAGTCCTGGAACTGCGGCACGGTGAGCAGGCGGCGCGGAGGCGGCGGCGCGGAGATGCGCCACTGGCCGTTGACTTCCATCAGGGTGAACTGCCACGCGCCCTGGGTGTCAGCCTGACTTCCGGCCGAGACAAACTGCCCCGAGCCGTTGAAGGTGGACTGCACGTCCCCCGAGACGCCGACCACGGCCACCTGGGCGGCGTGTTTAGCCGGCGGCGTCAGGGTCACCTCGGTCGGGTTGAACCGGCTGAACACGGTGACCTGCCAGCCTGGGTTCCAGCCCCGGCTGACCGAGCTGGTCAGGTACTGCCGGGCGACCGCGGCGTTGACCGGGTAACTGGCACTGGCGGTCAGGAACCCCTGCACGATCCCCGCTGGCGTCTCGCCCGCGTACGGCCCCGCCGGGAGCGGCTGGATGAAGTCGGTCCCGTTCGCGGCGGTGCTCTGCGGGGTGGCCGTGATCGCGCCCACCGGCCCGCTGTTCGGCATGCTCACGCAGCCGGCCACCGAGATGGCGGCGGCCGTCAGCAGGCCGGCCCGCCAGAGGGAGGACAGGGGCCTAGCCACGCGAGATCGTTCCGGTGATCTTGACGATGGGCAGCGGTCCCGTGGCGCTGAGGCCGACGGTGAGCTCGGCGTCGTCCGGGCCGAGCGGCAGCGGCGAACCGGCCAGTTCCTGCCCGATGCTCTTGGGCAGGGTCAGCCGGAACACCGAGCCCTTGCCGCGCTCCCCCCACGCCTGCAGCCAGCCGCCGTGCAGCCGGGCGTCTTCCAGCGAGATGGCCAGGCCGAGACCGGTGCCGCCGGTCGCGCGGGCCCGCGACGCGTCGGCCCGCCAGAACCGCTCGAACACCTGCTGCTCGTCGCCTGGCCTCAGCCCGACCCCGTAGTCCCGGACCGAGACGGCGACCGCGTCGCTGTCCATGGCGGTGGTGACCACCACGTCCCGGCCCTCACCGTGCTCGACCGCGTTCACCAAGATGTTGCGCAGGATGCGCTCGACCCGGCGCCGGTCGGCCTCGGCGAAGCAGCCGGTCGCGGGCAGCCGGAACTCGATCCGGCTACCCCGGCGCTCGGCCAGCTGCTGCGCGTCATCGGCCGAACGGCGGACCAGATCGCACACGTCGACGAGCTCGGCGTCCAGGGTGGCCGCGCCCGCGTCGTACCGGCTGATCTCGAGCAGGTCGACGAGCAGCGACTCGAATCGCTCCAGCTGGCTCTGCAGCAGCTCCGCCGACCGGGCCGGCCCCGCCTCGAGATCGGCCCGGGACTCGAACAGCAGATCCGCGGCCATCTTGATGGTCGCCAGCGGGGTACGCAGCTCGTGCGACACGTCCGAGACGAACTGCCGCTGCACCTGGGACAGTTCCTCCAGCTCCCGGAGCTTGCTCTGCAGGCTGGCCGCCATGTCGTTGAACGACGTCGCCAGCGCCGCGAGATCGTCCACGCCGAGCACCCGCATGCGTTCCTCCAGGTGCCCGGCCGACAGGCGCCGCGCGGCCTGCGCGGCGTGCCGGACGGGTACCACCACCCACCGGGTGACCAGCGACGCGATCGCGGCCAGCAGCAGGGCCAGGGCCAGCCCGACACCGACCAGGACCCGCTGCACCAGCCGCAGGGTCGCCTGCTGGGAGGTAAACGGGTACACGTAGTACAGCTGGTAATACGGCCCCAGCGGGACGCCGACGGCCAGGGCCGGCCCCTCGGGCTGTCCGTTGTCGCCGACGAGCGTGGTCGGCTCGTACTGCGGAACCACGGTGCCCTGGTTGTTGTACTTCTCGTTCTCCTGTTCCGAATCCACCCGGCCGATCAGGTCGGAAGGGACGGTCAGCGACGGGCTGAAGCTGTTCTCCGCCACCCAGGGCACACTGGAGGCCGTCGGGCTGTTGGTCAGCCGGACGGCGATCAGGTAGTTACCCGAGTTCCCGTCCTGCAGGGCCACCGTCCGGGCGGTGACCGCGGCCACCTGGGCGGCGTTCGCGGTCGGCGAGTCCGCTGACGGCGGCTGCAGGACCAGCACGTTGGACTGGCCCAGGGCCGAGGAGCGGCCCGCGGTGGCCTGCGCGGTCGCGGACTTCTCCGCGCTGGCGAGCAGCCCGCCCGCGATCGACTGGACCAGGAAGAAACCGAGCACGGCGATGACCAGGACACACATGACCGAGGTGGCCGTAATCACCCGGAACTGCAGCGAGCGGTGCCAGCGGGACCAGGCCTGCGTGACCGTACGGTGCTGCCACCGGCGAACGGTCCGCAGGCGCCGCTTCACCCGGCCCGGCAGCCACCGGATGACCGCACGTCCCAGAGGCGACTGACGGAACGCGGTCCCCCAGTAACGCCGCCGCAGTTTACTGACCGCTGTCACCTTCGTCGACCTGGACTCAGCCAGTGCCCGCCTTGTAGCCGACACCGCGGACGGTCACCACGATCTCCGGGTGCTCGGGATCCTTCTCGATCTTCGCGCGCAGCCGCTGCACGTGCACGTTGACCAGCCTGGTGTCCGCCGCATGCCGGTATCCCCAGACCTGCTCGAGCAGGACCTCCCGGGTGAAAACCTGCCTCGGCTTGCGGGCCAGCGCGACCAGCAGGTCAAACTCCAGCGGCGTGAGGTTGAGCGTTTCCGCACCGCGTTTGACCGAATGACCGGCCACGTCGATGGCGATGTCGCCGATCTGGAGCATCTCCGGCGCGGGCTCGTCGGTCCGGCGCAGCCGGGCCCGGACCCGGGCGACCAGCTCCTTGGACTTGAACGGCTTCATGATGTAGTCGTCGGCCCCGGATTCAAGGCCCAGGACCACGTCCACCGTGTCGGTCTTCGCCGTCAGCATGACAATGGGGACGCCGGACTCGGCCCGGATCTGACGGCACACGTCAATGCCATCCGAGCCAGGCAGCATCAGGTCAAGGAGCACCAGGTCAGGCCGGGAATCCCGGAAAGCTTCCACCGCCTTGTCGCCGTCAGCGACAAAGGTCGGCTCGAATCCCTCGCCGCGAAGCACGATCCCGAGCATTTCGGCGAGAGCGGCGTCGTCGTCGACGACAAGCACACGTCCCTTCATGGGCCCCATCATCCATTGAGGTTGAGACTGCGTGGACGCAGGCTACCCCCATTTACCAGCCACGCGACACCCGTTCGGGGATAGCTTTTCCGGCCAGCAGGTAAATCAAACTCCGGCGCCGCCGCGTCAGGCCCCCGGAAATCCGGCCAGGGCCGGCGGGAAGGGTGGCCGGAGGGAGGTACCACCGCCGTTCGGCCTCATGATTTTGACTCATCGTCCGGCCGCGGACCGGGATAAAGTAACGGGCCATGGCGGAGCCGTTGCGTAACATCATCGACGCGGGCTGGGCGGAGGCGCTCGAGCCGGTGGCCGGCCGGATCGCGGCCATGGGAGAGTTCCTGCGCGCCGAGGTCGCCGCCGGGCGCCGGTACCTGCCGTCCGGGGACAACGTGCTGCGGGCGTTCAAGCAGCCGTTCGCCGACGTGCGGGTGCTCATCGTCGGCCAGGACCCGTACCCCACGCCCGGGCATCCCGTCGGGCTGAGCTTCTCGGTCGCGCCCGAGGTCAAACGGATCCCGCCGAGCCTGGTCAACATCTTCCGCGAGTACAGCGACGACCTCGGCTACCCGGCCCCCGCGAACGGGGACCTGACGCCCTGGACGGAACGGGGCGTGCTGCTGCTGAACCGGGTGCTGACCGTGGCGCCGGGTAAACCAGGATCGCACCGGGGCAAGGGCTGGGAGGACGTGACCGAGCAGGCCATCCGGGCCCTGGCCGCGCGGAAGGGACACCTGGTCGCGATCTTGTGGGGACGTGACGCGCGGACGCTGGTGCCGCTGCTCCAGGACGTACCGAGCATAGAATCGGCGCACCCGAGCCCGTATTCGGCCGCCAGCGGGTTCTTCGGCTCCCGGCCGTTCAGCCGGGCCAATCAGCTCCTGCAGGAGCGCGACGGCGCGCCGGTGGACTGGAAACTGCCGTAAGCTCACCAGCGTAGAGCCCCGGCGCACGGAGCCTGTCGCACGGTGCCCGGCGCGACCCGGAAGGTGACTCGGTAACGCCTGGTGGTAGCCTGGTTTGGCTGCTTTCGGGGGCAGTTGTACCGGTCATGCTTAGCTAGAGCTGAGAACATTAACTGGGGAAGATCGCGTGGACGGGCGGGTACCGGCACAAGTGGAGCACACGCAGGAAGCAGACCACCCAGCGGCAGGTCACCAGCACTGGCTGAGCCGGAACCGGCTCCTCGCCGCGAACGCGGCATTCACGGCCTACGCGGTCGCGCTGGCCGTGGACACCGGGCACGCCGACCGGACCTGGGCGATCTGGGCGGCCGTCGGCTACGGGGTCACCACCGCGATCCTGGTACTCACCCGGCACAAGAACGTGCCGGTGATCGTCCCGCTGCTGGTGTCGCTGGCCGGGGCCCTGGCCGCACCGGTGACCTGGCTGGTGACCCGGGTGGCGCCGACGCCCGAGGTGCAGGTCATCTCGCGATCGGCGGTGCTGCTGCTCCAGCACGGCAGCCCGTACCTGCCGGCCGGGCAGCTGGCCACCTGGCTGTCCTACAACCCGTACCTGCCGGTGATGGCGCTGTTCGGGCTGCCCAAGGCGCTGGGAGCGGCCGGCCTGTTCGGGGACCCCCGGCTGTGGCTCACGGTGGTGTCCATCGCCCTGATCGGGGCCGCGTTCACCATCGCGGCCCCGCACCGGCACTGCGACTCCTGCCGCCACAACGTCGCGCTGTCCACCATCTTCATCGCCGCCTCCCCGGTGATCGCGTTCCCGCTGGCGGTGGGGATCACCGACCCGCCGGTGATCGCCCTGATGTTCCTCACCCTGGCGCTGATCGCCCGGCCGTCCAACCTGTACCGCGCGGCCGTGGCCCTCGGGGTCGCGTGCGCCATGAAGGCCACCGCCTGGCCCGCGGTCCCCGTCTTCACCGCGATGCTGGCCGCGCGTAACGCCGCCCGGTCGGCCTGGCGCTTCACCGGGGTCACGATCGCGGTGGCCCTGGTCCTGTGCGTCGCGCTGGCGCCCGCGGCCCTGACCAACCCGTACGCGTTCCTGCAGAACATCGTGCTGTTCCCGCTCGGCCTGACCAAGCACAAGACGCCCGCGGCCAGCCCGCTGCCCGGGCACCTGCTGGCCGTGACCGGGATGGCAGGCCACTGGGCCGCCGTCGGCCTGGTGCTGGTGGCCGGGCTCGGCTTCGCGGCCTCGCTGATCATCCGGCCGCCTCGCGATGCGCCCGCCGCTGCCTGGCGTATCGCGCTCGGCCTCGCGGTGATGTTCACGCTGGCNNGTGTACCCGATCGGGCTGCTCGGCTGGCTGGTCCTGACCCGGCGGCCGGCCGCTGAGGCGGGCCCGGCCGACCCGGGCGTGAGCGCGGGCGTGAGCGCGGATGCGGGTGCGGTTGCCGGTGCGGTTGCGGTCGGTCAGGGTGGCATCGCGGCCCTCGGGCTGCCCGCTCAGGGCGGGAAGCAGAGCCTGCCCGCCAGCGCGCGGTAGGGGTTCAGGAGCCGCGCTGTCAGGAACCGGCGCTGTCAGGAACCTATGCGCCAGGATTCACGGTAGGAAAGCTGCGCGGGGGTGGGCGCGTCGATCGACGTGCCCATGGTGGCGAGCACGAGGCGGGCGGCTTCGGCGTCGATGTCGGCGGGAACCTCGTGCACGCCGGCCGCGAGCTTGCCCGTTCCACCGGCGCTGCCGTCGGCGCTGGCGGTGCNNGGCCGCTAGCCAGGCCAGCGCGAGGGCCTCGATGCCGAAGGCCAGGTCCATCACCTCCGGCGGATGCCCTTCGGCCGCGACTAGGTTCACCACCCGGCCCTCGGCGAGCAGCAGCAGGGTCCGGCCGTCACCGAGGTCGTAGGCGTCGACGTGCGGCCGTACGTCCCGATGGATCGTGGTCGCGAAGCCGGCCAGGGCCCGGACGTCGATCTCGACGTCGAAGTGCCCGGCGTTGGCGAGAATGGCGCCGTCGCGCATGACCGCGATGTGCGCCAAGCCGATCACGTCCACCGATCCGGTCGCGGTCACGAACACCTCGCCGACCGGCGCGGCCTCGGCCATCGACAGCACCCGGAAGCCGCGCAGCGACGCGTCCAGGGCCCGGACCGGATCGGTCTCGGTCACGATGACCTGCGCGCCGAACCCGCGGGCCCGCTCGGCCACGCCGCGGCCGCTCGGCCCGAACCCGGCCACCACCACGGTCTTGCCCGCCAGCAGCGTGTTCGTGGCCCGCAGGATGCCGTCGATCACCGACTGACCCGTACCGCAGGTGTTGTCGACCATGCGCTTGACCGCCGTGTCGTTGGCCGCGATCACCGGGAAGGCCAGCGCGCCCTCGGCGGCCATCCGGCGCAGCCGGATCACGCCGGTGGTGGTCGACTCGCAGCCTCCCCGGACGTTCGGCAGCAGGGCCGCGGCCCGCGTGTGCAGGGTGTTCACCAGGTCGCCGCCGTCATCGATGACCAGGTCGGGACCCTTCCCGCTCTCGGTCCCGCTCTCGGTCAGGGCCAGCTCGATGTGGCGGTAATAGCCATTGCGGTCCACCCCGGCCCGGGCGAAGACCGCGATCCCGTACCGGACGGCGAGCGCCGCCGCGATGTCGTCCTGGGTGGACAGCGGGTTCGACGCCGCGAGCGAGACGGTCGCCCCGCCCGCCCGGAGCAGCCGCACCAGCACCGCCGTCTCGGCCGTGATGTGCAGGCACGCCGCGATGGCCAGCCCCTCGAACGGCCGCTCCCGCGCGAAGCGCGGCATGAGACCGGTCAGCAGGGGCATGGCGCGTTCGGCGTAACGGATGCGGGTATCGCCTTCGGCGGCGAGGCCGGGATCGGCGACGTCCCCCCGCGGCGTCTCGCCGCTAGGCCATTGCAGGGCCTGCGGCTGCGGGGGGACGTCCCAGGCGTCCTTGGTGTCAGTAACGGTACTGATCCGGCTTGTACGGGCCGTCCACGGAGACGCCGATGTAGTCCGCCTGCTCCTTGGTCAGCTGGCTGAGCCTGACCCCGAGCGCGTCCAGGTGCAGCCTGGCCACCTTCTCGTCCAGGTGCTTGGGCAGCACGTGCACGTCGAGCTCGTAGTCCTCGGTCCTGGTGAACAGCTCGACCTGGGCGATGACCTGGTTGGTGAAGCTGTTGGACATGACGAAGCTCGGGTGCCCGGTGGCGTTGCCGAGGTTCAGCAGGCGGCCCTCGGACAGCACGATCACGCCGTGCCCGTCCTCGAAGGTCCACTCGTCCACCTGCGGCTTGATGTTGAGGTGGCGGACGCCCGGCCACTTGGCCAGGCCGGCCATGTCGATCTCGTTGTCGAAGTGGCCGATGTTGCCCACGATCGCCTGGTGCTTCATCCGGCTCATATCCTCGGCGGTGATCACGTCGCGGTTCCCGGTGGCGGTCACGAAGATGTCCGCGGTTTCGACGACATCATCAAGCGTGGCCACCTGGTAACCGTCCATCGCCGCCTGCAGGGCGCAGATGGGGTCGACTTCGGTGACGATAACCCGCGAGCCCTGGCCGCGCAGCGACTCGGCGCAGCCCTTGCCCACGTCGCCGTATCCGCACACCACCGAGACCTTGCCGCCGATCAGCACGTCGGTCCCGCGCTTGATGCCGTCGATCAGCGAGTGCCGGCAGCCGTACTTGTTGTCGAACTTAGACTTCGTCACCGAGTCGTTGACGTTGATGGCGGGGAACAGCAAGGTGCCGGCCCGCGCCATCTCGTACAGCCGGTGCACGCCGGTGGTGGTCTCCTCGGTTACGCCCTTGATGCTCTCGGCCGCTTTGGTCCACTTGCCCGGGTGGTCGGCGAGGGAGTTGCGGAGCAGGTCCAGGATGATCCGCCACTCCTCGGGGTCATCCTCGGTCGCCGAAGGAACGCCGCCGGCCTTCTCGTACTCGGCGCCCTTGTGCACGAGCAGGGTCGCGTCCCCGCCGTCGTCCAGGATCATGTTCGGACCGTCCTCGCCCGGCCAGGTCAGCGCGAGGTCGGCGCAGTGCCAGTACTCCTCGAGCGTCTCGCCCTTCCAGGCGAACACCGGGATGCCCTTCGGGTCATCGGGGGTGCCATCCGGCCCGACCGCGACCGCAGCGGCGGCGTGGTCCTGAGTGGAGAAGATGTTGCAGCTGGCCCACCGGACCTGCGCGCCGATAGCGGCCAGCGTCTCGATCAGCACCGCCGTCTGGATCGTCATGTGCAGCGANNCCGCGCAGCGGCTGGCTGGGCGCGTACTCGGCGCGCACCGCCATCAGCCCCGGCATCTCGTGCTCGGCCAGCTGGATTTCCTTGCGCCCGAAGGAAGCGAGCGAAAGGTCCGCCACTAGATACGGAACCTGATCTGCGGTCATGCGTTCTCCCTGGTTACCTGTTTCCTGTTCGCGGTCGCGGTGTTCTGTTTCCCCGCCGGACAGGCCATGGTTTCTCCGGCCCGAACAGGCCGTGGTGACTCGTGTCCCTCACACGTTACGGGAGCACGGGGGGTCGCCGCACTTCGGAATGGGCTTTCTTGACACGAAATTGTTAAGATCGGTGTCATGCGCATCTCGGAGGCCGCC
>PMOU01000331.1 GCA_003161205.1 Actinomycetota bacterium
TCCTCCTGGCCGTCGCGGTTAGTACGAGGGCGGCAGGCCCAGGCTGTGGCTCGCCACGAAGTTGAGCACCATTTCCCTGCTCACCGGGGCCGTGCGCATCAGCCTGGTGACGAACCACAGGTCGGCCAGGCCGTACTCGATGGCCAGGCCGTTGCCGCCGTGGGTCTGAATGGACTGGTCAAGCGCGGCCAGCGCGGCGTCGGCGGCGGCGAGCTTGGCGATGTTGGCCGCTTCGGCGGCGTCGCGCCCGTGGTCGAAAAGCTCGGCGGCCCGCGCGGTGGCGAGCCGGGCCAGCTCGACGTTCACGTGGGCCTGGGCCAGCGGGTGCGCGATGCCCTGGTGCGCGCCGATCGGCTCCGACCAGACCTTGCGCTGGCGGGCGTAGTCGGCGGCCTTGGTGATCGCGTACCGGCCGATGCCGTTGCACAGCGCCGCGGCCAGGATCCGCTCNNTCGCCGACCCGCACGTCATCGAGGAAGACGGTGAACTGGCGGTCGGGTGAGACGAGCGCGGTCGGGATCGGCTGCAGGGTCAGGCCAGGTGCGTCCGCTGGCACGACGAACAGCGAGAGCCGGCTCCGGCCGTCGGACCCGATGCTGTCGTCGCGGGCCACGAGCAGCAGCGCCTCGCATTCATCCACCGCCGAGATGTAGTACTTACCGCCGGTGATAACCCAGCCCGCGTCGGTCCGGCGCGCGGTCGTGCTGACATTGTGGCTGTTCGACCCGGCGTCCGGCTCGGTGAGCGCGAATGCCATCTTCCGCGTTCCGTCCGCCAGGCCAGGCAGCCAGCTGGCCTTCATCTCCGCCGACGCGTGCGCGGCCAGGATCGAGCCGCAGATGGCGGGCGAGATGACCGCGATCAGCAACGGCATCCCGTGCGCCGCGAGTTCCTCGGTGATGATGACCAGCTCGCTGAGCCCCGCGCCGCCGCCGCCGTACTCGGCTGGAAGGTGCACGCCCAGCAGCCCGGCCTGGCCGAGCTCAGCCCACAGCTCGGCGATGTTCCCGCCGGCCCGGGCACGTTCGGCGTAGTAGGCATGGCCGTAGCGGGCCGCGATCGTCGCGGCGCTCTGCCGGATCAGGTGATGCTCGCCGGTGTCCTCGATCAGGCCGGTCATGGCCGCTCCTTCAGCACGTTCATGCTCACCAGCCGCGGAACTCGGGCGTCGACGAGCGCCCGGTCGATGGCATTGCGGGCAGCGGGCCTGTTCAGCCGGATGACGGCGAGGCCATCGGCGACGGAGAACTCGACGGTGGCGGGCAGGTGCGGTTGGTGAGCCTCGGATTCGGTGCTGGCCTCGGGTTCGGTGCCGGAGAGCGCATTCGCCCACTGGGCGCTGTCGGTGAGCTGGACGAGACTGGCGATCCGGCCGTCAGCAAAGCTCAGGAAGTGCACGAATTCGGCGTTCAGCGGCCCGCCCCCGTGAGCGGTGCCGGTGTACCGGCCGCTCACCAGCAGGCGGCCGTCCGGCAGGAGGCAATATTCGGCGGGCACGGCCCGCACGGCGAAGCTCCGGCCGATCCGGCCCCAGAAGTCACGGCGCATGGCATCCGGTCCGTGGCACTGGCCGCCCAGCCCGAGCGGAAGCCCTTCGGTCACCCGGCCTTCGAAGTCAGGATGCAAGAGCTCGGCCAGCCGGGCACGGTCACCGGCCGCGAGGGCCTGGTATAGGGCGACTGCGATTGACGCCGGGCCATCTCCCGGTTCCGCCGCGCCCGCCGCGCTACTCGTCACCTCACCGACCCCAGCCCGCCCTGACCCGTTCGCACCAAGCCAGATTAATCTAGATTAAATAAGAGTATCTCCTGGCCTATATGCAGGCAATCCTGGACCGGGAGAAGCCGCGATGACCATGACGAGGCCGAACGGGCCGGGTCCGTGCCCGCAGCCAGCTTCCGCCGGTAATCATGACGATGCTCTTACGTCACCCGCACGGTCCTTGCCCAGGCCCGCACGAGCGGAAAAATCGTCACATCACGTGCGCTTACCGGCACGCGGGGCAACTGAGATTCGTGTGACTACCGGTGAATCTGGGGACTCATGAGCGTTTGGTCGTGGCTGAAGCTGACGGTATGCCTGTGGCTGCTCGGCAAGATGATCAAGGCGGCCGGGTGGCTGCTCCTGGTGGCGCTCGCCCTCGCGGCGTGGCCGGTCACGCTGGTGGCGGCCGCGGGCTACGGGGCGGCGTGGCTGCGGGGCTGGCCGCCGGTGCGGCTGCGCCGGGCCGCGGCCTGGGCGCTGCTCCCGGCCGGGGCTTGGCTCGCCATCGAGGGCACGCGGCTGCGCAGCTGGCGTCCGGTCGCGCTGGCGCCGGTGCACACCTGGGCACGCGGCTGGTCCCACCTGGCCGCCGCCGACCTGGCCCGGATGTTCCTGCTGCTGGCACCGTTCGCGGTCCCGGCCGGGCTGTTCCTGGCCGCGCTGGCGTGGGCGTGGCGGATCTACGCCATCACCACCGGGCTGGGCGGGATCANNGCCGTGCCGCTGCTGGCGCGGGGCGGCCGGATCCCTGTCGGCGGGACCATCCGCGCGATCGGCCACCGCTGGCACCCCGTCTTCACCATCCCGGCCGCCGCGTGCGCCCGGCACATGGTCGTCGTCGGCGCCACCGGCAGCGGGAAGACCAACCTGATGATCCGGCTGTGGGCGGGCTGGTTCACCGCCACCCTGGCCCAGGCGCGGGCCGGGAAGGGGCACCGGCCGCTGCTGGTCGTGCTGGACTGCAAGGGTGGCCGGGACGCCCGGGTCAAAGCCGACCGGACCCGCCGCCTGCTCTACGGCGCCGGCGCCCGCCGCGTCGCCATCTGGCCGGACGAGGCCAGCCTCTCCCTGTGGGATCTGCCCGCGGCCGACCTGGCCGTGCTGCTCTACCAGATGATCGACTCCGGTACCGGAGCCGCGGCCTACTATGCCGATGTCATGCAGGCCGTGCTCACCCTGGCGGTAGCGGCGCCGGGCGGCCCGCCGCTGAGCACCGCCGCCTTCCTGGACCGGCTGGACGCCCGCTGGCTGGAAACCGCATGGGATCCCGCCCGCTTCCCGGCGGAAGCGGCCCGGGTCCGGGCGGCGGCCCGCCAGCTGCCCGACATCCAGCTCCGGTTCGCCACCCTCCTCGGGCGGCTCGGCCCGGCGCTGGACGGCCCCGGCACCCTGTCCGACGCCGATGCCTGGTACTGCATCCTGGAAGGGACCAGGGAGCCGTCGGTCGCCGAGACCCAGGCGATGGCGCTGACCGAGCTG
>PMOU01000263.1 GCA_003161205.1 Actinomycetota bacterium
TCGGCCGGGCTCGCCGAGAGCGCGGCGCGGAGCCTGCCGGCCGGCGAGGCGCTGCTGCTGCGCGGCAACGGCGCCCTTACCCTGGGGGCGACGCCGGGCATCGCGGTGGCCCGGATGTGGCTGCTCTCGGCCGCCTGCGAGGTCTACCTCGCGGCTACGGCCGCCGCCGGGTCCGGCCGGGTCACGCCGCTGTCCGCCGAGGAGGTGGCCTCATGGCGCGCCGTCCGGGACGAACTGCTCCCCCGGCTCTGGCAGCACCTGCGCCGCGGCCACCATCGAGGGATGGCTTTCGCGGGCGAGGAAGAGGGTTAGGGCCAGGCCCGTGACCATCGGCGTCCACCAGGCCCACGGGTTGTGCCACTGGATCTGGGAGAAGAACGTGAGCACGACGACAGCGACTCCGGTCGGGATGAGGCGCGACCAGTGCCTGGAGGCCGCGATGAGCGCCACCGCCAGCGGCGGCCACAGGTAATACGCGACCATCACCGGCTCGAACACCGAGCGCAGGGCCAGCGCCACCGCGGTCCACCACAGCAGCTCGGGCAGGATCTGCGGGTTCCGCTCCCCGCCCGGGCCCGCTGGGCCTAGCCGGACCGCCCGCCAGCGGCCTCCGGCGATAACCGCGCAGCCGCAGGCGGCCAGGATGGCCAGGATCCGGGCGGGTCCGGCGGCCACCTCGCCGCCGGCGATGTGCGGAGCGAGGTAAATCCACGGGGTCGGGTGGTCGATCCTGGGCGAATTGGGCTGGCTGGTGACCGCGTGGATGGCCGCCGTCCAGTTGGCCGCGGCGGCCACGGCCAGCAGCAGCACGCCGGGAGCGGCGGCCCGGGCGAGAAAGCCGGGCCACCGCCGAAGCGCGAGGACAGCGAGCAGGACGGGAAAGGCGAGCAGGACGAGCGGCTGGACCGCCACGGCCGCCCCGGCCAGCCAGGCGGCGCGGCTGGTCCTGGCCTCGGAAAGGGCCAGGATGGCGTAGAGCAGCAGGCCGGTCGCCACGGCGTCTTCAGGGTGGCCCCAGCGGATGGTGACGCTCCACAGCGCGGTCGCGCTCGCCGCGGCGAGCAGGAAGCGTTTGGGCCGGGTCGCGCCGAGACGTTCGGCGAGGGCGTCGGCGGCGAACAGGGCCACGGCGGAGATGGCGGTCTCGTAGGGGCCGGCCAGCAGCCACAGGCCGGGATAGGCACCGTGTGCCTGCGGCAGCCCGAGGTGCAGCCCGGCCAGGTCGATGACCGCGACGACCGGGATCAAGATGATGGCGGCGCCGGGAAGAGAGACCAGCTGGGTGGGTGAGGTGTAGATGCCGCCCAGGTTCAGGTGCGCGAGCCGCTGGGCCGCGATCATCGTCCCCCACAGGTCATCCGGCAGCGCCCAGGCCGTCTTCCCGTAGAAGCGGGGTCCCCAGATCGTGCCCGCCATCCCGGCGATGATCATGATGACCGTGGCCAGCAGCGGGAACAGCCGCCTGCGCGGCCACGGCGGTCTCCGGCCGGCGGCCGGGGCGCTCACGGCGGGGGCGGCGTTCATGCGTCGCGCAGCCGGAGGACCAGGGCGCCGGCCAGCAGCGCGGCGGCGGCCCACGCGGCGAGCACACCGAGTCCGCCCCAGGGGCTGATCGGCAGGGCGCGCAGGCCCGTGGTGTCCTGGATAGTCAGCCCGGCGCTCATCGGCGCGTACCGCTCGAGCCGGTGGGACCACACCGGGTCGGTCACGACACCGAGGATGATCGGAGAAAGGTAGAGCAGCCCGAGGATGCCGCCGGTGGCGGCGGCGGTCTCCCGGATGACGGTGGCGAGGCCGAGGCTGAGCAGGGCGATCAGCGCGAGGTAGAGGACCGATCCCGCGGCGGCGCGCAGCGTCGGTCCGTCGGCGAGCGACTCCAGCGGGAAGCCGCGCGCCGCGGTGAAGCCGTGGCCGGGCAGGAGGATCCGCCCGGCCAGCACGGACCCGCCGACGGCGATGGACCCGGCGGCCAGCACCAGGCCGCCCAGGATGACCGCCTTGGCGGCCAGGACGGCGGACCGGTGCGGCATCGCCGCCAGCGTGATGCGGATCATGCCGGTGCTGTACTCACCGCTGATCGCGAGCACGGCCAGGATGACCACGACCGCCTGGCCGAACTCGATCCCAGTGAGGCTGAGCTTGGTGGTGTCCACTGGGCAGGCGGTGCCGGACGGGCATTGGACGGCGGCCGTGGCCGCGGCGCTGACCGCCACCGTCAGCACGACGGTGGCGGCCAGCAGCCAGGCCGGCCCGGCCACGGTGCGCAGCTTGGTCCATTCCGCGTGCAGCGCGTCCCGCACGCCCGCCAGCTGCCCGGGCCAGACGGCGGGCAGGGCCTCACTCATGCATCCCTCCGGCGGAGCAGGACGACGGCCAGGCCCAGGGCGAGCGCGGCGTACCCGCACAGTACGGCGAAGCCGGCCCACGGCGCCAGCGGGAAGAAACCGGAATTGGGCGAGTAAATGGCGGTGACCTGCGGGTACTGCGGCGAGGCCTGCTGGACGGCGAAGGCGGCGGCCGGGGTGATCCGCAGCAGCCAGTCCGCGTCGCCGACCGGCAGGAAGGATGCCGCCCCCAGGATGTAGGGCANNTCACGGCGATCAGCAACGCGGTGCCGACGATCATGCGCAGCTCGGTCGGCCACGGCACCGGGTACACATACGAGTTCCGGGCCTGCGCGAGCACGGCACCGACGATCACCGCGGCGGCCGCGGCGACCAGCCCGGCCACGAAGGCGACCGAGCCGATCACGACGGCTTTCGCGACCAGCACCCGCCCCCGGCGCGGGCTCGCGGTCAGCGTGACGCGGATCAGGCCGCGGCGGTACTCGGCGGTGATGAACATGGTCGCGACCACGATCACCGCGATCAGCCCGGCGAACGTGCCGATGAGGTGCTGCGTGACCGTGGTGCCGGAATCCCCGGCCTGGCCGGGCACGACCGGCGCGATGTCACCGGACCCGGTCACCGTGAACCGGCCGGCCGCCTGGTGAAATCCGCCGATGCCAGAACCGCCGCCGGCGTCGATATAGTCGCCGGTCCACACGCCGGCCGGCCAGGTGCCGGACCGGCTGAGCTGATCGAAGACGGCGGTGTCCTGGCTGGGAGCGATCATCCCGTTCTCCCCGCCGCCGAAGTTCTGCGTGATCTGCTGCCACGCCGGAGACGTGGCGAACATCCCGGCCTGAACGGTCGACGGCAGGCCGGCCAGGTGAACGGTGCCGACCGGGGTCCAGTGCGTGCCGTCGGCCGAGTCGTAGCCGGTGATCGTGTCGCCGGAGCGCGTCAGCCGCAGCCAGCGCGGGGAGGCCGGGGACACGGCGCCCGGCTGGCCCGCGGTGTCGCTGGTGTAGTTGTCTTGCAGGCGGACCCCGTGGTCGGCGGTGACCATGATCGCCGCGTACGCCGATCCCGGTGTGGTGCCATCTTTGATAATGAGCCCGGCTTTGGCCCACGGGACGAGGCCGGGACGCGTGTCGATCGGCGCATTCGGGCCGCCTGCAGGAGGGTTCGGTGGCGGGAGCAGGCCAGTCAGCGAGGTGATCCGGACGGTGATGCTGCCGTTGCCTGCCAGCGGCTGACGTACGAAATAGAAGCTGTCGGTCACCGGCTCGCCGCCCGGCCCCACCGGGTAAAGGGCCCCGCCGCACGCTTGGCTGGTCGTGGCCTGGCCCTGGCCGCCGCTGGCGCTCTGGCACGAGCTGCTGCTGGCCCCGGCGACGAACAACCCGAGGCCGGCCATCACCAGGATCGCGACGGCCATGCCGATGATCCAGCCGCGGACGGTCCTGAACTTGGTCCACTCCGCGCGCAGGAGCGGCCCGAAGCCGTCTCGCCCGGTGCGATGGTCCGGCTGGGGCGGGGTCTGCGGGGTCTGCGGGTTTACGGTGCTGGCGGTCATCGCGCTGACTCCTCGGTGCTGGCCTGGACAGACGTGCTGGCGGGGGTGGCGGCGCGGAATTCGACCGACTCGCGGGTGAGCTCCATGTAGGCCTCCTCGAGGGTCGCGTGGTGCGCCGACACCTCCGAGAACGGGACCCCGCTCTCGCCGAGCAGCGCCACGATCTTCTCGGCCGCCAGCCCGGAGATCGTGAGCGTGTCCCGGTCGGTGGTGGCGATGACGGCCCCCGCATGGGCCAGCACCGCCAGTGCCTGCGACCGGGCGGTGGTGCGCAGCGTGACCCGGCCGCTGGACGCGGTGGCGATGAGGTCGGCCACGCTCGTATCGGCGATGACCCGCCCGCGGCCGACCACGACCAGGTGGTGCGCGGTGTCCTGCAGTTCGCTCATCAGGTGACTGGACACCAGCACGGCGCGGCCCTGGCCGGCCAGGCTGCGCAGGAAACCTCGCGCCCACACGATGCCTTCGGGATCCAGTCCGTTGAACGGCTCGTCGAGCATGAGCACCGGCGGATCGCCGAGCAGCGCGGCGGCGATGCCGAGCCGCTGCCGCATGCCCAGGGAGAAGCCGCCCGCCTTACGCCGGATTACCGATCCCAGGCCGGCCTGCTCGATCACCTCATCGACCCGGCTAGCTCCCAGGCCCTGGGAATGAGCTAGCCACAGCAGGTGATTGCGCGCGGACCGGCTCGGCTGCAGTGCGCCGGCGTCCAGCAGCGACCCGACGTGGCTGAGCGGGTGCCGCAGGCTCGCATATGGCCGGCCGCCGATCAGCGCGCTGCCCGTGTCGGCGGAATCAAGGCCGAGGATGACCCGCATCGTGGTGGATTTCCCCGCGCCGTTCGGGCCGACAAAACCCGTCACCTGGCCGGGGCCGACCGTGAAGGACATCCCGTCCAACGCCACCGCCGACCCGAATCGCTTGCGCAGGTCACTGACTTCGATAGTTGCTTCCATGGTCGCTAAGGCTAGGGAAGCGCAGGTGGCGCGGTCGTCACGCTGGGGAGTGCTCTTCGCCATCACCGGCATGAGGGACGCCGGCGGCGCATCCCTCCCAGGAGGGACGGCGCCGTCCCCGGCCGGGGTGACGCAATCCGCTGGCAGAGCGGCGACAATGAGCACGTGGGCACAGTGGGTTACGGGCGCAGCGGATGGGCCGGCCGGGGCCGGCGGATCGCCGCGATCCCGCACCCGGCCGCGGTCGCCGGAGCCCTGCTCGGACTGGCGGCGGTGACCGAGGCGCTGGCGCGGGGGGTGGACAACCGGATCGGCGCGCTCAGCCTGATCGCCGTGTCGGTGCTGGCCTTGTTCACCACGGTGCCCCTGGCATTCCTCGGCCCGGCCGCGGCCGCCGTGGCCATCAGCGCGGCGAGCGTGCTGTCGCTCACGATCTTCCACCTGCTGACGGTGGCTGGCCTGGGCGCGCAGGTCATCGCCCTTTACCTGCTGGGCATGAGGGCGGGTGACGAAACCCAGCCGAACAAGGCACACCTCCTCGCGCCTGGCCTGGCGGCGCCGTTCGTGGTGATCGCACTGGCCACGGCCCGTTCCGTGGATTCTGAAGAAAGCATGCTGATCGTGCTGCTGGCCGCGCTGGCTCCGGCGGCGGCCCTGGCCGGCATCGCCCGGCGGGCGCGCCTGCAGGCGCGAGCGGCCAGCGCGGCGCGGCAGGTCATCGCCGACTCGCTGTTCGAGCACATGGCGCGCGGGGAACGCGCCCGGATCGCCCGTGAGCTGCATGACGTCGTGGCCCACCACATTTCCATGATCGCCGTGCAGGCGGAGACGGCCCGGCTGGCCACCCCCGGGATGCCGCCGGCCGGCGCGGCGCGGCTGCTGGAGATCGGCAACACCGCGCGGGCCGGCCTGACCGAGATGAGGCGGCTGCTCGGCGTGCTGCGCGAGGACGCCCGTGCCGCCAGCCCCGGCCAGCTCGGTGCTGGCCGGCTCGGCGCGGAAGGGCCCGGTGCGGACCGGCCCGGTGCGGACCGGCAGCCTCAGCCGGGGCTGGCACAGCTCAGCGAGCTCATCGACGAGGCCAG
>PMOU01000363.1 GCA_003161205.1 Actinomycetota bacterium
GCGGAGGCGGGCCTGGAGAACTGGCGCAAGGCGGTCGAGCGGATCGAGCGGCCGGTGCCGATGCTGATCGAGAACACCGCGGGCGGGGACGGCGCCATGGCCAGGTCGCTCGACGCGATCGGCAGGCTATGGGACGCGGTGGCCGACGCCGCCGCCGGCCACGCCGAGAACCTCGGGTTCTGCCTGGACACCTGCCACGCCAACTCGGCGGGCCTCGACCTCGCCGACGCGGTGGACCGGGTCAAGGCGATAACCGGCCGGATCGACCTGGTGCACTGCAACAATTCCCGCGATGAGTTCGGCTCAGGCCGGGACCGGCACGCCAACATCAACGCGGGCACCATCGACCCCGCGCTGCTGCTCGGCGTCGTCCGTGCGGCCGGCGCTCCCGCCATCTGCGAGACCCCCGACGAAGACGGCAGCCTCGCCGCCGATATCAGCTGGCTGAAGCAGAACCTGCCCGGCTGAACCCGGGGAACCGCGGGCTCAGCCGGATCCTGAACCGGTCCTCGGCGTGATCAAGGATGCCCCCGGCCGGGTCATCGGTGCCGTTCGCACGCACCACGTCCCGTTCGGGAAGAAGAATGTCCCGCACCACGTAGGCGCCAAGCAGGGCTACGGCGAGGAACCTGGCCGCCAGGGTGGCGAAGTACCAGCCGGTGGACAGGCCGGCGTAGCCGGTGACCGGGTTGCCCGCGCTGCCGTAGATGAAAATCAGGTAACCCCAGATGCCGAAGAAGTAGGCCACCTCGGCGAGCTGCCAGAGGACGTACGGCCACCACCGGGGCCGGGCGAGCACCGCCAGCGGCACCAGCCAGATGACGTACTGCGGTGACCAGACCTTGTTCGTCATCAAGAACGCGGCCAGCACCAGGAAGCACAGCTGCGGCAGGCGGGGGCGGCGCGGCGCGGCCAGCGCGAGCAGCGTGATCGCCGCGCACGCGAGGATGAAGAAGACCGTGGACATCAGGTTGAGCACGCTGAGCCTGGCGTCGCCGATCACGGGCAGGCTGAAGTACTCGAAGAGATACCAGATCGAGCCCCAGTCGGCGCCGCGCTCCTTGCTGAACACGTAGAACCAGGCCCAGCCGGACGGCGCGACGATCATCACCGGCAGGTCGACCACCAGCCAGGCAACCACGGCGGCCGCGAGGGTCTTGGCGAACTGGCGCAGCTGGCCGGTGCGCAGGCAGAGCAGCAGCAGCGGCCCGAACACCACCAGCGGGTAGAACTTCGCCGCCACCCCGAGGCCGAGCAGGACGCCTGCCCATCCGCCGCGGCGCGCCGCCCACGCGGCGATCCCCAGCGCCGTCAGCGCGAACGCGATCAGGTCCCAGTTGATGAACGCGCTCAGGATCAGCGCCGGGGACAGGGCGACCATCAGGGCCTGCGCCCGGCCGCCCGGGCCGGCCGCCCGCGCCGTCGCGAGCACGCCCGCCACCGCGCAGACCGCGAGGGCCAGGACCGTGACGTCGAAGAACTCCCGGCCCCTGATCACCGGGTTGACGTTCCTGACCAGCCAGGCCGCGGCCTGCATGGCCGCGCCGATCAGGACCGGGTACTCGACCTTATGGCCGGTGTAGGGAACCTTCCCCGCGGACAGCCCCTCGTTGTAATACAGCGGGTAGATGTCGGTGTAGCAGGCGTCCTGGAACTGCTTGGCATAGTAATTCCAGGCTCCCGAGCGGCAGGGGTACTTCTCCGCGAAGGCGAGCACCATCCCGAGCACCGACGCGGCGGCGAGCACGCTGGTACTGCCGAGGGCCAGCACCAGCCCGGACCGGGCGGAGCCGCCGGCGAACCGCGTCTCCGTCGATCCCGGGGCTTCCTCCACCCCCATATCTAACCGCGCTTCGGACCTCGTCGGCGCATCCGGCGCCGCACCCACAGGCAGGTCGCGGGCAGCCCGGCGAAGATCCCGCCGACCGCGCCGCCCGCCTTGGCGGCGTTCGTGCTCTGCGTATTGCCGCCGCCGTTGCAGGTCACCACGGACGGATCACAGCTATAGGTGGGGTAGGGGCTCGGGTTGCCTGACCCATTGCCGGTGCCGGTCGGGTAGCCGGACCGGCCGTGCTTCTTCGCGGTCTTCTTGTGCGGGACCACCCGCAGGTTAGGCGGCACCATGTTCCAGGTGCTGCCGGTGAAGACCGGCGTGGTGAACGGCTCGATGCCCAGCGGGACAAACTCGTTCTCGGCGTAGGTGTGCCAGATCGAGGCCGGCCAGGTACCGCCGTAGCCGCCCTGGGAGTTGCCGCCGAGATCGGCCGGCAGCGACTCATCGGACTTGTCGGTGAAGATGCCGACCGCGAGCGCCTGCGACGGAATCGCGCCGATGAAGAACGCCGACTGGGCGGTGTTGGTGGTGCCGGTCTTGGCGATGATCTCCTGGCCGTTGCTCAGCCCGGCGGTCGGCGCGGTGCCGTACGAGGCGGTGTCCTCGGACATCGCGTACTGCACCTGGGTCGCCTCTTCGGCGTTGAGCGCCGAGTCGGAGCTGAACACCGGGTAGCTGATGACCGTGATCGGCGTCGGCACGCTGTTCTGCGTGATCGAGGTGATCACGTGAGCGGCGTGATACACACCGTTGTCGTCGATCGTCGCCAGCATCGTGGCCTGCTCGCCGACGGTCAGCGACGCCTGCCCGAGCGCGACACCCGCCTCGTCCTCCATCGGGAGGATCTTGTTCTTGCCCGTGCCGCAGCTGGCGGTGATGCAGGCAGCGTTGGTGTCCACGCCGAATAGGTGCGCCATCTTGGCCACGGCGGCACCGCCCACGTGGTGCCACAAGTCGGCGTAGGCCGTGTTGATCGACTCGGCCATCGCCAGCTGCGGCGTGAACGGCCCGTTCTCCGTGGTGGAATCGTTGTGGATCTCGTCATAACCGGTAACATCCGGCTGGGAGTTGGCCGAGTAGGTGCTTGACGGCATGCTATCCGGCGGGATCCACAGCGGGTTATAGCCGTCGAGCGTGCTGGTCTGCACGTTCATCCCCTGCGAGACCGCGGTCGCCAGCACGTACGGCTTGAACGAGGAGCCGACTTGCTCGCGGTTGACCACCGCCATGTCCCATTCGCAGTCGAGGATGTAGCACTCCTTGACCGTCATCTTGTGCGTCGACCCGTAATAGTCGACGTAATCCGATCCCGGAAAGCCCGGCCCCGGGTACGTGGCCTCGATCGCGCCGTTCGCCGGGTTCTCGAGCACCGCGCCCACGTGCGCGTCGGTGGGCAGCGCCACGCCGCCCTGGGCCATCTCGACCTCGTTCTGCTGGACCGCCTGGTACAGCGCCCGCATCTTCGAGTCGTCGATGCTCGTCTTGATGACGTAGCCGCCGTTGTCGATCTGCGACTGGGTGAAGTGATAGACGTGCAACAGTTCGCTGTAGACGACGTTGAGAATGTACGGATCCCAGACGTCGCTGCCCACGGACTGCGGCACGTAGTCGCCCAGCTTCGGGAACTTCATCGTGGCCGCCTGCGGCGCGGTCAGGTTGCCCATCGTGACCATGCCGCCGAGCACGTACTGCCAGCGGGCCTCGAGCTCGGGGCGGTACTGCGGCAGCGGGTAGGTGCTCGGCTGCTGGATGAGGGCGCCGAGCACGGCGGCCTGCGCCACGGTGATCTTGGACACCGGCTCGCCGAAGTACGTCTCAGCGGCCGCGCCGATGCCGTAGGCCCCGTCTCCCAGGTAGATCGTGTTGAGATAGTTCTCCAGGATCCACTGCTTGGATTTTTCCTTGGAGACCTTCATAGCCACGAAGATCTCCTTGATCTTGCGGCTGAACGTCTGCTCGGTGCCGATGCCGGAGTAGTAGTTCCNNGGGTGAGATGCCGCCCTCGTGGAAGAAGTTCCGGTCCTCGGCGGCGAGAACGGCGTTGATGACTAGCTGCGGGATCTGGTTGTAGCTCAGCTCCTGCCGGTTGGTGGTGCCGAACCGGCCGATGAGGGTGCCGTTGCCCGAGTAGACCACGGACTGCGTGAAGCTGGTCGCCGCCATCGCCTCGGTGGGCACAGGCGTGTCCTCGTACGCCATGGCCACCACGACGGCGCCGATCACCACGACGACGCCGATGCACGCGAGCAGCAAGCCCAGGACCTTGCGCAGCGTCCAGTGCCGCCACCAGCTGCCCTTGACTTTGACCCGGGTCCGGGCCCGTCCCCGCCGCCCCGGTCCCCGAAGGCCGTCCGGACTGGCAGACCGCCGTGGCCCGGAAGGTCCCTGGGGTCCGCGCGGTCCGCGGGGTCCGCCTGACCCGGCGGTACGGCGGCGCGTTCCCGGCTCCCCGGGGCGCCGGAGATCGCTGCGCCCGGACGATTGCGGCACGCGGCTCAGTGGCCCGACGTCTCGCGTGTCGGCGGTCGCGCCCCGGTAAGGATCGGCGAGCCATGCCTCATGTGCCGGAGCTTGGTACGCCGGAGCTTCATACGCCGGAGCCTCATGCGCCGGGACCCCGTACGCCGGGACTTCGTGCGTGCCTGCCGGGCGGGCGTGGCCGCCCTCTCGGCGACCGCCGGGAGCACGGTCATCGTCCGGGTGGGCAGCGGCGCCGACTCCGCCGTAGCCACGGTCCGCGTGACGGGCGGGTCCGGATTCATGGCTGTCAAGGTAGCCGGCCTCCGGGCCGTAGCCGGTCTCTGGGCTGCGGAAACCGTTCGTGTCCCAGCCGTTCGCGTCGTAACCCAGGTCATAGTCGATATTTCCGGCGTAGCTGTAGCCGCCTTCACCGCCGACCCCGGCGTAACCCTGCTTCAATCCGCCCGCTTCCCCCGCGTCGCGATACCGAACGTCAAAGTCATCAGCTTTGCTGCTCACGCGTCCTCGCTGGTGGCTAGGAGGTCGCGGCTGACCGGAATGCGACCTCTACCTGGAGGCGGGCCCAGCCATCACGGGGACCCGCTGACGTCAAACGTTACTCTCTGCAACCTGCATTTACTGGCTGGTCCGCGTACGCCGCCTCCGGCGCGCGGCGGGCTCACCAGTGCCGAGAACGTAAGAGGAAGCGAGGTGGTTCCACCCGCAACTCTGACAGACTTCGACCACATAGACCCGGAATTCACCGTATTCAGTAGCCATTTCGGCCAGCTCGCGTGCTTGCTTGACCCGTCCCTCGTACTGGCCAAGCTCATCGCCGTACACGTAGGTGACGTGCGTCAGGTTCGTTTTCCTGCAGATCGGACAGCTGTCCTGGGTGGGCTCGCCGTGAAACTTGGCCGCCCGCAGCAGGTATGGGTGAGCGTCGCAGACGTCGGTGACGGTCGTGCGTCCGGCGTACACGGACGCGAGCGTGGCCCGGCGGGCCAGCCCGTAGTCGACGACGGAACGCCTAGACGTCATATCGCCAGCGTACGTCGGAACCGGCCGTGAGCCGAGCCCGGATTTGATCATCTTTACCGGCCGGGGCCCGTACGGGGACCGGCCGGAAGGCACCCGATAGGTCGCCGGATCCCGCCGTCAGGCCGGTTCACCAGCGGAAACCGGCACGTACTTGCGGCGGCACGGGCGACCACCTAGTATTTAGATGTATCGGCCCGATACATCGAGGCGATCTAACGAGTAAAGGTATCGTGACGAGGCATCGTGCCGACACATCATATGGATATATCCACCTTCTGGGGGAAGCGTGGCACGCAACCGCTCCGGCGTACTTGAGCTCGCCGTGCTCGGCGAGCTCAACGGGACACCGATGCACGGCTATGAATTGCGCAAGCGCCTTTCTACCGTGCTCGGGGCGTTCCGCGCACTTTCTTACGGATCGCTCTACCCGTGCCTGCACGAGCTCCTCGCGGCCGGGTTGATCATCGAGGAGCATGACGAGGACGAGCCGCGGCCCCTGGCCGCCGCGTCCGGGACGGTGCGGTCCCGGACGGGCCGGCGGTCGCTGAAGGTGTACCGGCTGACCGCGGACGGCAAGGAGCGGCTGCAGGAGCTTCTCCGCGAGGGCGGACCGGCCGCGTGGGAAGACGATGGGTTCGGCGTTCATTTCGCGTTTTTCGGACAGACCAGGGCCGACGTCAGGCTCCGGATCCTCGAGGGCCGCCGCAGCAGGCTCGAGGAGCGTACGGAGGCCATCAGGGCGGCCTTTACCCGCACCAGGGAGCGGGTGGACAGCTACACCCTGGAGTTGCACCGCCATGGCCTGGAATCAGTGGAACGAGAAGTCCGATGGCTGAACGAGCTGATCGCATCGGAGCGTCAGTCCGGAGGACCAGACAACATTTCCGAGAAGGAGTCATCCTGATGGGTAAGGTGCGCATCGCCATCGTGGGGGTGGGTAACTGCGCTAGTTCCCTCGTACAGGGACTGGAGTACTACAAAGACGCCGACGACGGCGCCCGGGTTCCCGGCCTCATGCATGTCCGGTTCGGGCCGTACCACGTCAGCGATGTGGAAGTCGTGGCGGCGTTCGACGTGGACGCGAAGAAGGTCGGCGGCGATCTCGCCGACGCCATCAGCGCGAGCGAGAACAACACCATCAAGTTTGCCGAGGTGCCCCTGACCGGGGTGACCGTCCAGCGCGGTCCCACGTTCGACGGCCTGGGCGAGTATTACCGGGAGATCATCACCGAATCCGACGAGCCGGCCGTGGACGTGGTCCAGGCGCTGCGTGAGAGCGGCGCCGACGTCCTCGTCTCCTACCTGCCCGTCGGTTCTGAGCAGGCGGACCGCTTCTACGCCCAGTGCGCCATCGACGCGAAGGTCGCCTTCGTGAACGCGCTGCCGGTGTTCATCGCCTCGGACCCGGAATGGGCCGCGAAGTTCACCGCGGCGGGCGTGCCGATCATCGGCGACGACATCAAGTCCCAGGTCGGTGCCACCATCACGCACCGCGTGCTGGCCAAGCTGTTCGAGGACCGCGGGGTCGAACTGCTCCGGACCTACCAGCTCAACTTCGGCGGCAACATGGACTTCATGAACATGCTGGAGCGCAAGCGGCTGCAGTCAAAGAAGATCTCCAAGACTCAGGCCGTGACCTCGCAGATCCCGCACGAGATGGAGCGCGCCGCCGTGCACATCGGTCCGTCGGANNGAGGTCTGGGACTCGCCCAACTCAGCCGGGGTCATCATCGACGCGGTGCGCGCCGCGAAGATCGCGCTTGACCGCGGTCTGGCCGGCCCCGTGGTCTCGGCCAGCTCGTACTTCATGAAGTCGCCGCCCGAGCAGTTCGGCGACGATGTCTGCCGCGACCTGGTGGAGAAGTTCATCCTCGGGGAGGATGCCCGCTGACAGGCGGCGCCTAAGCTGGACGGGTGGGCCGGCGGCAAGATGACACCAGTGCCGTAGCCGGCCGCCCGCAGGACCGGTCCTCGTTCGCGACGGACCTGCGTACGGTGCTGGCCGAGCGGGATTTCCGCCGCCTGTTCGCCACGAGGCTGGTTTCGCAGGCCGGCGACGGTATCGTCACCGCCGGGGTCGGGACGTACGTCTTCTTCAATGCGACCTCGTTCCCGAGCCCGGCGGCAGGCGCGGCGGCCTTCACGGTTCTTTACCTGCCGTACTCGCTGGTCGGCCCGTTCGCCGGAGTCTTCATCGACCGCTGGTCGCGCCGCCAGATCCTGGTCTGGTCGGCCCTGCTCCGGTCCTCATTCGTGGCGCTGACCGCGGTGTTCATGGCCCTGGGCAACCGAGGGGTGCCGCTCTACGTCGCGGTGCTGCTGGTCCTCGGCGTCAACCGGTTCTTCCTGTCCTCGCTGTCGGCGGCGCTGCCGCATGTCGTCGCCGCGGACAAGCTGGTGATGGCGAACTCGGTCTCGCCGACCGTCGGCGGCATCATGGCGACNNGGCGGCAGCATCGCCCTGGGGCTCAACGTGGCCACCGGCAACACCGAGCGGGGCGCCGCGATCACCCTCCTGGCCGGGGGCGCCTGCTACGTGGCGGCGAGCCTGGTCGCGGCCACCATGCCACGCGACCTGCTCGGCCCGGTGCACGAACCCGGAGCGGCGGCACCGGGACGGCTGCTCGGCGAGCTCGCCTCGGTCGCGGCGGGCCTGACGGACGGCGCGCGTTATGTCCTCAAGCGGCGCGGCGCGGCGGCGGCGCTCGGCGCGACCGGCGGATTCAGCTTCCTTTTCGGGCCGCTGTTCCTGATGTCGATCCTGCTGTACCGGGACTATTTCTACCGGTCCAGCGTTGGTGCGGCCGAGGGCCACGTGGGGGGGCTGGTGATTGCCTCCGGGATCGGCTACGCCTGCGCCGCGCTGATCACCCCGCCAGTCACCAGGCGGCTGTCCAAGCCGGCCTGGATCACCCTGCTGCTGATCGCCAGCGGCGTGGTGACCGTCACGCTAGGCGAGACCTTCATCCAGGTCGCCTACCTGGCCATCGGGTTCTGCCTGTATCTCACCCGGCAGGGCGTGGCGATCTGCGCCACCACGATCTTGCAGGAAGAGGTGGGCGACGCCTACCGGGGCCGGGTGTTCGCCTTCTACGACATGATGTTCAACGTCACCTACGTCATCGGCGCCGCCCTGAGCGCGGCCTTCATGCCGGCCAACGGCCACTCTCCGGTCATCATCGGCCTGGTGGCAGCCGGGTACGTGATCGTGGCGGCCGGGTACTGGCTGGCCGGCGGGCGAGGTCAGCCCGGCCCGGAAACCGAGCCGGGCGGGACGATCCCCTCGGCGGCCGCCCAGCGCAGCAGTTCCTGACTCACCCGCTCGCGGCCAAGCTCGCCCTCGGCGATCCGCAGCTCGAGCAGGAAGTCGTAGGCCCGGCCCACCACCGGGCCGGGCGGCACGCCGAGCACGCGCATGATCTCGTTGCCGTCGAGCTCCGGCCTGATCCTGGCCAGCTCTTCCTGCTCGCTGAGCTCGGCGATGCGCTCCTCGAGGGCGGTGTAGGCCCGGGCCAGCCGCGCCGCCTTCGCCCGGTTCCTGGTGGTGCAGTCGGCCCTGGTCAGCACGTGCAGCCGGGACAGCAGCGGCCCGGCGTCGCGGACGTAGCGGCGAACCGCGGAGTCCGTCCACTCGCCCTCGCCGTAGCCGTGGAACCGCAGGTGCAGCTCCACCAGCCGGGACACGTCCCGCACCACGTCGTTCGGGAAGCGCAGCGCGGCCAGCCTTTTCCTGGCCATCTTGGCGCCGACCACCTCGTGCAGGTGGAACGCCACCCGCCCGCCCGGGAGCAGGGACCGGGTGGGCGGCTTGCCGATGTCGTGCAGCAGCGCGGCCAGCCGGACGGTCAGGTCGCCGTCAAGGCCGTACCGCGGCTCGAGCGCGATGGCCTGCCGCAGCACGGTCAGGCTGTGCTGATAGACGTCCTTGTGCCGGTGATGCTCATCGGCCTCCATCCGCAGCGCCGACACCTCGGGCAGCACCTGCTCGGCCACCTCGGTCTGAACCAGCACGTCGATGCCCAGCGCGGGGTCCGGGGTGAGCATCAGCTTGGTCAGCTCGCCGGTGATCCGCTCCGCGGACACGATGGCCAGCCGGTCCGCCTGATCGGTCATGGCGGCCCGTACGTCGGCCGCGACCTCGAAGCCCAGCTTGGCCGCGAACCGGGCCGCCCGCAGGATCCGCAGCGGATCGTCGCCGAACGACTGCTCCGGCCTTCCCGGGGTCCGCAGCACCTTCTCCCGCAGCGCGTCGAAGCCGCGATAAGGATCGACGATGTCGTATCCGGGCAACCTGGCCGCCATCGCGTTGATGGTGAAATCCCGGCGGCCCAGATCCTCCTCGAGCGACCGGCCGTACTGGACCTCGGGTTTGCGGGAGGTCACCCCGTACTGCTCGCTGCGGTAGGTGGTGATCTCGAACAGAGAGTTTCCCTTCCGCAGCCCGACGGTGCCGAAGGCGATGCCGACCGTCCATGTCTTGTCGGCCCAGCCCGTGGTCATCTCCAGCACCTGGTCGGGCGTCGCGTCCGTGGTGAGGTCGAGATCGCCGGGCCGCTGGCCGAGGAAAACGTCCCGGACCGGGCCGCCGACCAGCGCGAGCTCATGCCCGTGTTCCGCGAACAGGCGGCCGATTCCGGCCACGTCGGGAACCCGCTCGCGCATGAGCGCGGCGGCCGCATTTCGCTGTTCAGGGTTCATGGGCACGGCCATCGAGCGTATCGACAAGCACGGGCTCGGCGCGAACGGCAATAACATTCCAGGTGTGCACGCCTTGCTCCCGGCGAACCTCAAGCGGCGGACCCTGTCCCTGGCCGCCGCTGTCGTGCTGCCCGCGCTCATGACCTCGGCCGTACTGGCGCTGGCCGGACCGGCCCGGGCCGCGCCCGCAGACCGGGCTGGGACGGGCCGCGTGTCGATGGCGATCACCTCGATGAACCCGCAGTACGCCAGGCCTGGCGCCACCGTCACCGTGGCGGGCACGGTCAGCAACGGCACCAGCCAGACCCAGGCCGGGCTCGACGTACAGCTGTACACGTCGCCTACCGGCTTCTCCTCCCGTGACGGCATGGATTCCTTCCTCACCCAGGGCGGGACCGACAACGGCAGCCTGGAACCGGCCGGCAGCCCGTTCCTCATCTCCGCCAGCGTGGCGCCGGGCGCCACCGCTGGCTGGAGCGCTTCGTTCACCGTCAGCTCGGTGGGGATGAGCGAGTTCGGCGTCTACCCGGTAGCCGCTCAGCTGTGGGACAGTGCGGACGCCGTGCTGACCTCGGCCCAGACGGTGCTGCCGTTCTGGCCCGGGCAGCGGGCCGCGGGCCTGCTGTCCCCGCTGGACATCTCCTGGCTGTGGCCGCTGGTCGATCAGCCGCATCATCAGGTCTGCCCGGCTCTGACCGACAACGACCTGACCGCCAGCCTGAACCCCGGAGGCCGGCTGGCCGATCTGGTCGCCGCCGGGACGAGCAACCCTGACGCCGACGTGACCTGGGTCATCGACCCGGCGCTACTCAGCGACGTCGCCAAGATGACCAGCCGGTACCAGGTGGGCGGCACGTCGGACTGCACCGGCGCCTCCCCCTTCCAGCCGGCCAGCAAGGCGGCCGCGACGTGGCTTTCCGCGGTCAAGACGGCCACCTTGAGCCAGCCGACCGTGCTCACCCCGTACGCCAACGTGGACATGACGGCCCTGGTCCACCAGGGCCTGAACGCCGATCTGGCCCGTGCCTACACCACCGGCGAAGCGGTGGCCGGCGACATCTTGGGCCGGACGTTGAAGCCCGCGATCGCATGGCCGCCCGGCGGGACCGCGGACCTCAGCCTGCTCACCACGCTGGCCACCACCGAAGGCATCGGAACGGTCGTGCTGAACAGCGGCGAGATGCCGCCGGCCGATACCGCCGTCTACGAGCCGGACGACGCGGTGGCCTCGATCACGACCGGCGCCGGCACCGCCATGAACGTGCTGCTCGCCGACGACACCCTGACCGGGGTACTCAAGGCCGCGGACACCAGCTCCGGCGTGCTGTCAGCTGGCACCGGGTTCGCCGTCAGGCAGCGCTTCCTGGCCGAGACCGCGATGATCGCGGCCGAAGCCCCGGACTCAGCCCGCTCGGTCGTGGTGGCGCCGCCGGAAAACTGGAGCCCGCCGCAGGCGCTGGCCAGCGAACTGCTCAGCGAGACCGTGAGCTCGCCGTGGCTGAAACCGGCCACGCTGAGCAGCCTGACCACGGCGCAGAACACCGACCGCACGGTTCGCCGCCAGGCGCTGCCGGCCAGCCAGGAAAGCCCGGGCGAGCTCAGCCGTAGCTACCTGGGTCAGGTGAAGCAGACCGGCGCCCAGCTCAGCGCGTACACGTCCATGCTCTACAACGCGTCCCCGTCCTACCTGCTGTCACTGGATGAGGCCCGATCCGCCGCCGAATCAGCCGCCTGGCGCGGCAGCGGCACCGCGCCGGGCCTGGCGCTGGCCCGGAGCCTGCGCCAGTACCTGGGTAGCGCCGAGCGGAAAGTCAAGATCATCGCCTCGGCCCAGGTGCCGATGGGCGGTGCGTCCGGGCAGGTACCCGTCTCGATCCAGAACGGCCTGCTGGATCAGGCCATCCGGGTCAGGGTGAACGCCAGCGTGGTCAACACCCGCAACCGGACGTCACAGCTGACCATCGGCCGCTTCAACAACCTGGTCGTGGTCCAGCCCGGAGACGCCGCGCTGGTGCGTCTGCCGGTCCGCTCGGCGCCGCAGGGCTCCACCGTCATCCAGCTCAGCCTCACCAGCGCAGACGGCAAACCGCTGCCGTTCACTGGCGCGACCGCCTCGCTCACCGTCGTGTCGACCAGGTACGGCCGCGCCATCTTGTTCCTCATCGGCGCCGCGATCGGCGTTCTCCTCCTCACCTCGGGATACCGCGGCGTCCGGCGCAGGCTGGGTCACGACCCGCATGTTGTCAGCGAAGAGGCTGATCTACCAGGTAGCGTCGTGACAGGCACCAGCGCGCGACACCCGACGGAGGCACCGGATGACCTGGCCGACGCACGGCGCTGGGCCGACGACGCCTGAACCGGGCCCGGACGAGACGGACCCGCAGGCAGCAGGGGACGAACGGTCACCCCGGGGGCGGCACGCCGCGCCCGACCCGCTGCCGCCGATGGAAGGCCCGATGCCGGGCGGCGGCCCGACCCCCGCCGAGACCACGCTGCCGCTGGCGCTCAGCTGGCCCGCCCCGCCGGCCCGCCCGCTCCGGGCGCCCAGGTTCACGCCATCGGATCCGGACGGCCCGCCCGGATCGGCCACCGCGCCTCCCGGCTGGCGCCGGGTCGCCCGGCCACCCGGCCACCCGGCGCCCGGCCACCCCCAGCCGCGAGTCCCCCCGCCGGCGCATCCTGGGCCGGGAGCGCCCCAGCCGGGCCAGTCCCAGCCG
>PMOU01000381.1 GCA_003161205.1 Actinomycetota bacterium
TGACCCAGTGAGCTGACCCAGTGCTGGCGGCTACGGCACGCCAGCGGGGTAGGGCGCCTCGGCCGGCTCCTCCGCCACGAGCTGGCGCTGGCGCGTGAGCACCAGGGCGACCGCGGTCGCCGCGATGAAGACGAGCAGCACGACGACGTAATAGTTGCCGGCGATCAGTTCCAGGCCGCGCCAGGTGAACTCCAGGTTGGGGCCGCGGTTCGGCGCGAGCCGCAGCAGGCCGCGGGGAAGCAGCTGTGCCCTGGGGTCGTAGTCGCCCTCGTCGCTGATCGGTATGGGCCAGAACCCGAACAGGCCGACCAGCGCCCCCACCCCGGCGATGCGGTAGGCCAGGCGCCGCGGCCCGTACGCGGCGAGGACCAGCGCGGGGATGACGTAGACGTAGTGGTGCGACCAGGACACCGGGGAGATCAGCAGGCCGGTGGCGGCGCAGATGACCAGGCCGAGCAGCTCGTGGCCGCGGCGGCCGGCCACCACCGCGGTGCCGATGCCTACAACGGCGGTGAGGAACACCGCGGCCAGCCAGTACAGGTGCGCGTGGTGCCCGGCGTGGGTGAGCCGCAGGATGACGCCGTTGAGGGACTGGTTGAGCAGATGGAACGGCGTGCTGCCCGGCTGCTCGAACTGCCCGCCCCAGTAGACCGCCGAGTCGTGCGGCAGCAGCGCGAAGCCCAGGCCGATGGTGGCGGCGAAGGTCAGCGCGCTGACCGCTGCGGCGCGCACTCTCCGGGTGAACAGCAGGTACGCAATGAAGATCAACGGGGTCAGCTTGACCGCGGCCGCCAGGCCGATGCCGATGCCCTTGCCTCGTATCCGGTCCGGCAGCGCCATGTCGCCGACCACGAGCACCAGCAGCACGAGGTTGATCTGCCCGAAGAACAGCGTCATCGCGACCGGTTCGAGCCACAGGCTCACCGCCGCGATCGCGAACGCCGCCGCTGCCCGTTCGGATCTGCCGCCCGGCCGCCCGGCGATCCCCAGCGCCTGGTACGCCACGATGGGCAGCAACGCGATCGTCACGACCGCCAGTACGACCTGCCAGTCGGCGAACGACAGCACGCTCGCCACCGCGAACACCAGCGCGGCGAACGGCGTGTAGGTGTACGGCTGGTTGGCGACGCCCAGCCCCACCGCGTACAGGCTGTCCGGCCGGTGCCGCACCGCCAGGCCGGCCGCCCGGTACACCGTCGCGTCGGTCTGCTTCCAGAAGTCCTGCGGGAGCGTGTGCACGAGCAGCGCATAACCGGCCACGGCCAGGAGGAACAATGCCACCGCCAGCGCGAGCCAGGCGGCTGGCCGGATACGGGTCAGCGTTCTCGCCTCCTTGGCGCGGCGGGACGATCCGGGCATAGCGCCCAGCCTAGACGGTGCATCGCAGGGCCGGCTGGGTGATCTCGGTACGCTACGGACTTTATCCGTGTATCTCCGTCAGCTCCCGTCCGGGGCACCTATCGATTGTTCCGACCGGTTAACTAGACTTTTACCCACGTGGAGCCAGAGCCAGCGGTGCCAGAGCCAGAGAGGTGGCGTTCAGATGACGGCCGTCGGGTCGCTGTCGCTGCTGGTCCCGGGCAGCTTCACCGACGACGACCCGTATCAGGGCCTGGAGGACACCCTGCGGCTGTTCGAGTACGGGGAGCGGCTGGGCTTCGACGGAGCGTGGATACGCCAGCAGCACCGCGGACACCGTGCTGCCGCACCCGGCCGGGCCGCAGCGGCCGCGGCTCCGGCCGCATGACCCGGCCCTGGCGCGGCGCCTGTGGTACGGCGCGGGCAGCCTGGGCTCAGTGGTGTGGGCGGCCGAGCACGGCCTTCATCTGGTGGTCGGCAAGCTTGCGGCGGGGGTATTTATGTCAGCCTGGCCAGTTTCGGTCGTATTCGCCCGATTCTGGCCACGCTCTTGATATTCCTCCGATTGGCGGCGGCTGGTCCTCGAGGTGGCCGGCTCTGGTGACGGCTGAGCACACGGCTATGCGGCAGCCTCTCTAAGGAGGCGACTGTCCACGATGATGAGCCGCTGGATACGAAAATGGTCCCCACGAAACGTGAGGACCTCTGCGTGCGCCGCCAGGGACTCGAACCCCGAACCCGCAGATTAAGAGTCTGCTGCTCTGCCAGTTGAGCTAGCGGCGCGTGAAGAACGCTGTGATCCTAGCAGCAATCCGCGGAGCGGTGCGAATCGCGGTTCGCGGCGCCCGCGTTGGGTGAGAGCCTCATGGGATGTTTGCAAGAAAAGGATGAAAGAATAAATATTCTGAACGAGCCGTGGTACCTCTGTCACGGAGGAGTCTGCGCCACCCGGCAAAATGTAACGCAACGCTGCTGAACCAGGTGCGGAACGTAAACGTGACACCGAGTATGCGAAGGCGGAGTTCGTGCGGGTGACGCAGTCATGACCGACAGTAATGTCACCCCGTCGACGCCCATGCCCGAACCCTCGCCCGCCAGGTCCGCGGTCTCCGCCAAGGTCGCTGACCCCGCCAGGTCCGCGCTCCCCGCCAAGGCCGCTGACCCCGCTAAGGCCGCGCCCGGCCGGCGCCTGGCCTGGCTGGACCTCCTGCGCGGGATCGCCGCGCTGGCCGTGGTGTTCGACCACCTGGGCTACTACGTCCTCCAGCATGTGCGAGACGAGATCTACCACTGGTTCGACCCGGGCAACTACGGCGTCTTCGTCTTCTTCATCATCAGCGGGTACATCGTGCCGGCGTCACTGGAACGCAAGGGCAGCGTCCGGACGTTCTGGATCAGCCGCCTGTTCCGGCTCTATCCGCTGTACCTGCTGGCCGTCGGGATAGCGGTGGCGCTGTACTTCGTGCACTTCGGNNCTGTCTTATGAGATGGTCTTCTACCTGCTGATCACGGCCCTGTTCATCGCCCGCATTCACAAGCGCAGCAGCTGGTACGCGCTCGGCTTCGGGGTGGCCGCCGTGACGATCGGCGGGCTGCTGCCGCAGGCCTACTTCACGAACAACCTGGCCACCCCCCGCCTGATCGCGCTCGTGGCCGACCTGGCCGTGCTGGCCGGACTGGCGCTGGCGGTGGTGCTCCGCGGCATGTCGCGGCTGCTCGGGGCGGTGCTGGCCGCGCTGGTGGCGGTGGCGTTGCTCGCCTTCAACGGCGGCTGGATCTGGCCNNCAGTATCCGTGGCGCCGGGCCATCGCGATCGGCGTCACCGTGCTCGGGCTGGCCATCGCGGCCGGCTTGTGGCACAGCCACGCCTGGGGCATGTCCGCCAGTGCCGAAACGCTCTGGGAGCGCCGCTGGTTCTCCGCCTTCGTGCTCGCCGGCCTGACGTTCGGGGCCGGGCTGGCGGTCCGTCACGTCAGGTTCCCGCGGGCGCTGACCTGGCTCGGCCTGATCAGCTTCTCGGTCTACCTGCTGCATCCGCTGCTCATCGAGGTGTACAACCACTTCCGCTGGACGCACCATCACCATCATTTCTGGCTGCAGGCGCTGCTGGCCGCGGCGTTCCTGGCCGTCCTGATCGCGGTCAGCTCGGTGACGTACCTCGTGGTCGAACGGCCGATGCAGAACGTCGGGCGCCGGGTGGGCTGGTGGCTGGATGCCCAGTTCGGTCCCGACCGNNGAGTCAGTGGAACCAGCACTGGCGGGCGGTTCCCGGTCGGCCACCGACTAGCTCGCCGTGATAGCCGTGATAATGGTGTGATGGCTCCTTTGCCGCTGCCGCCTCCGCGCGAACCGGGCGCACCCTACCGGGTCTGCCTCGTCTGCCTGGGCAACATCTGCCGCTCGCCGATGGCCGAGACGGTGCTGCGCGCCGCGATCGAGGCGGCCGGTCTTGGCCGCGCGGTCATCGTGGACAGCGCGGGCACGGGGGACTGGCACGTCGGCGGCCCGATGAACGGGGGAGCGCGGGCCGCGCTGGCCACCCGCGGGTTCGACGGTTCGGCCCACCGGGCCAGGCAGATCAAGGCCTCCTGGCTGGCCGGGCATGATCTGTTCCTGGCCATGGACGCCCGCAACCTCGCGGACCTGCGCCGGATGGCGGGTAGCCGGGACCGCGACCGGATCTGGTTGTTCGGCGACGTGGGCGGGCTCAACGGTGCCGACATCCCCGACCCGTACGGCGGCGACGCGGCCGAATTCGGTCATGTGCTCGACCTGCTCGCCACCGCCGCGCCGGTCATCGCCGGCCGCCTAGCGGACCTGCTGGAACCCGCGGCGGACGGTCGTGGCGCTCCGGCGTGAGCCCCGGAACCGTCAGCCAGCTCGCGCGGCTGTCCGGCCTCGCCGTCCGCGACGCGCACAAAGTCGGCGCCCAGCACGGCTATCAGCACTTCATGCTCACGCTCGCGAGCGGTCAGCGCGCGTTCGCCAAGGTGGCCACCTTCGCCGATCCCGGATCCGCCGACCCCGCAGCGGCCGGCCCCACACCGGCCGGCGCCGGACCAGCCCCTGCTTCGGATGAGATAGCGGCGGCGTTCGCCGCCGAGGCGAGCGGCCTGCGCTGGCTGGCTGAAGCCGGCGCCGTTCCGGTGCCTGAGGTGCTCGCGGTGGGGCGGGCCGCGCTGGTCATCGCGATGATCAAGCCGGGCGAGGCGGCACCCGAGGCCGCGTTCGGTTTCGGGGCCGGACTCGCCCGGCTGCACGCGGCCGGAGCGGACACCTTCGGCGCCCCCTGGCGCGGATTCATCGCCAGCCTGCCCCTGGACAACACGCCCCTGGACAACGCTCCCCTGGACAACACTCCGTGGCCCGACTGGTACGCCAGCCGGAGGCTACTGCCGTACCTGCGCCGGGCCATGGACTCCGGCGCGCTGCGGTCCGAAGACGGGCGGCTCGTGGAGGCGGTGATGGACCGGATCGGCTCGCTCGCGGGTCCGGCCGAGCCGCCGAGCCGCATCCACGGCGACTGCTGGGCCGGAAACGTGTTGTGGTCAGGCGGGCGAGGATGGCTCATCGACCCGGCGGCGCACGGTGGCCACCGCGAGACCGAGCTGGCCATGCTGGCGCTGTTCGGCGCGCCGCACCTGGACCGCATCATGGCCGGCTACCAGGACGTGGCGCCGCTGGCGGCGGGCTGGAGATCCAGGGTTCCGCTGCATCAGCTGCACCCGTTGCTGGTGCACGCGTGCCTGTTCGGCGCGTCCTACCGGGACCCGGTACGTGCCGCGGCCCGTGCCCTCCTGGCCTAGCCGGACACCACGCTAGCCGNNCGCTGGTGCCGTACGTCACGCTGACGTCCTCAGCGTCGTCGGCCTGGTCGGCCAGCACGGGCCGGGCGAACTGGTCATCCTCGTCGTCGTCCTCTGGCGGCAGGTCGCCCTGCGCCTCGGCGGCGAGCGGAAGCGTCACCCGGAACGTCGCGCCCCGGCCGGGAGCGGTACGTACCGAGGCCACGCCGCCGTGGGCGGCGACGAGCGAGGACACGATCGCGAGGCCGAGCCCGCTCCCGCCGGTGGTGCTGGTCCGGGCCTGATCCGCGCGGTAGAACCGCTCGAAGACCCGGTGCGCCTGGTCCGGCGTCATGCCGGCCCCATGGTCGATCACGTCGAGGATCACGGCCGGGGCCGGGTCCGGTAGCCGAGGGTCAAGGATGCCCGCGCTGATGGAAACCTCGATCGGGGTCCCGTCCGGCGTGTGGGTCAGCGCGTTGCTCATCAGGTTTCCGATGACCTGCCGCAGCCGCGGCTCGTCACCGGTGACCAGGAAGGCGGCACCGGGCTGCACCGTGAGGCTGATGGTCCGGTCCGGCGCGAGCATGCGGGTGTCGTGCACCGCGTCGGCGGCCAGCGAGAGCAGGTCAATCGGGTTCCGGGCCAGCGGCCGCTGCTGATCAAGCCGGGCCAGCAGCAGCAGGTCCTCGACGAGCAAGCCCATCCGGGCGGCTTCCTTTTCCACCCGCTGCATGATCCGGTCCAGGTCCGGGGGAGTGAGCCCGGTCATCGCGTCCGCGGCGCCGGCCGTGCCCCCTTGGTCCCAGTGCGGCACGAGCCCGCCGCGCTGCCGGTAGTACTCGGCGAACCCGCGGATCGCGGTCAGCGGCGTCCGCAGTTCGTGGCTGGCGTCGGCGATGAACCGCCGCATGCGCTCCTCGGAATGGTGCGCCGCCGCCTCGGATTCCTCCCGCTCGTGGAACGCGGTCTCGATCTGGCTCAGCATGATGTTCAGGGAGTGCCCGAGGCTCCCGACCTCGGTGCGCGGATCCCGTTCCGGTACCCGTCGGTTCAGGTGCCCGGCCGCGATCTCCTCCGCGGTCTCCTCGATGTCGACCAGCGGTCGCAAGTTCGACCGGACCACGATGACGACGGCTATCGCCAGAATGCACACGATGATGGCGCCCACGATCAGGTCGGCGGCGGCCAGCCGGTGGATCGTCGCGTTGATGTCACCGAGATCGGTCGCCACGATCAGTGTGCCGGTTACCTGCTCCGTGCCGCCCGAGCTCGTCGGCACTTGCAGGTTGACGGTCTGCGCCATCACCCGCCAGCTGTCCGCGCCGGACTGGGCGGGGACCGTCACGAGCTTTCCGTTGTCCGCGTCGGCCCAGGCCAGGCTGGTGGGAACGGCCGGGAGCGACGTGGGCTTACGGTCAGGGGCATTACCGTGGTCGCCGAAGATCGGCTGCTGTACGCCGGACATGCTGAGCGAGGTTCCTGGCGTCTCGATTCCCACCAGGAAGTTGCCTTGTTGGTAGCTCTGCCCGGGCAGCAGGCCAATCGACCCGCTGCTCGTGATCCCGTTGAAGTCGGACGTCACCTGGCTGTCGTACGGCTCGGTCAGGTAAGACCGGAGCAGCCAGCCGCTGCTGACGCTGATGGCCGCCAGCGCGACGATCACGAGCACGAGCAGCGCGGTGATCAGCTTGGTCCGCAGCGGAGTACGGCTGGACAGCTGATGCAGGGCTCGCCATGGCCGTGCCACCCAGTGCCCGCCCCGGCGCTCCGCTTCCATACCCCAGGCTTCCATACCCCAGCCCATGCCTAAGCAGCAGGTAGCCGCAGCACGTACCCCACTCCGCGCAAGGTGTGGATCAGCCGTGGTTCCTTGGTGTCGACCTTGCGCCGCAGCACGGACACGTAGGACTCCACGATGCCCGTGTCGCCGCGGAAGTCGTAGTC
>PMOU01000387.1:0-971 GCA_003161205.1 Actinomycetota bacterium
ACGCCCGACGAGGTCGTGCGGCAGGCCGCGACCCTGGCCGGCCGTCCGGTGATTCTGGCCGATCTCGCGCACCGGGTGCTCGCCTGCGAACCGGGCAGCGCCGATCCCGCACGCCTGCTAGCCGACTTCGCCCGGCGCAGCCGGGCCGTGGGCGCTAGCCGGGCCGTGGGCGCTATCCGAGACGGCGGCGCTAGCCGTGGCGGCGGCCCGGGGCGGACGGTCTACGACGAGGCGTCAGGGTGGCTGTTCACCTCCGTCGGGGCGCGCGGCGAGGACTGGGGACGCGTCATCCTGGTGTGCGACGAGCCGCCGACGGCCACGGACACGGTCCTCGTCGAGCGGGCCGCCACCACGCTGGCGCTCGGCCGGCTGCTCACCCGGCACCGGGAGAGCCTGGACCGCCAGGCCCACCGGACGCTGATCAGCGGCATTATCACCCAAGCCCACGCCGACCCGGCCGAAGCCGCCGTGCGGGCCAGGGCGCTCGGGGTTCCGGTCGACGACCGGCAGCTCATCGCGATCGTGCTCCGGCTCAGCGATCCGCAGGGATCCGCTTCGGGCGCGCTCGGCGTCTCCGCTCACGCACGGGTACTGGACGTCGCCGACCTGGCGGCCGCCGCGTGCCGGACCGAGCGGATCCCCGCGCTGGTCGGGACGCTGGATGACGCCCGCGCCGGAGCCATGCTCTCACTTGGTCCGCACGCGGACCTGGACCGGGTGCTGACCAGCCTGGCGACCCTGATCAGGGAGCGGCTCGGCCCTGAACAGGACGGCCTGGTGATCGGGGTCGGAGCCGCGGCGGGTTCGATCAGGGATGTGCGCCGCTCGTTCCTCGAGGCCAGCCAGGTCGCCGATGTGGCGGCCGAGCGCCCCGCGCCGGCTGGAAGGCCGCCGTCGCCCGGAAGCTCGCCGTCGCAGGGCGGGCGGCCGTTGCCCGGAAGCTCGCCGTCGCAGGGCGGGCGGCCGTTGTT
>PMOU01000387.1:982-3626 GCA_003161205.1 Actinomycetota bacterium
AAGAACTCCCACCTGGCCAGGCCCACCTTCTACGAGCGGCTGCATCGCATCGAGCGGATTCTCGGCACCGACCTGAGCTCGGCCGAGTCCCGGACCTCGCTGCACGTGGCGCTGCTCGCGCTGGAGGCCGCCCGCGCGGGTGCCGGTCCGGCCAGGTGACCTGACCCAGGCCGGCGGCCACACGTCAAGCGTCGAGGACCTGCCCTGCGCGCTGAGCGAGAGGGCCGCCGTGCCTCAACCGCCGCAACCGCACCAGCTCCCCCACCCGTTAGTCTCATGGCCGCTCAGCTATTCGATGAATGTGGCAGCGTGCCTAATCTTTTCTTTAGGCTGCCGCTCTCATCGACTGGCGGGAGGCTGAGGCGCCGCATTGGTGGTGCGGATGGGAAGGATGGGGCGTGAGTGATGGCACTCCAGGCTCCGCGGCTCATCTTCGCCACCCTTGGCCGACTCAGGGCTCAGGGTGTCAGGCGTCGAAGACCTGGCCGGCGCGCTGGACGACCGGGGGCGTGGAGCTCCAGGGGAAGTTGATCCAGCGGTCGGTGTGCTTCCAGACGTAATCGCACCTGATCACGGACCCGGGCTTCTCGTAGATGACCGCCGAGCGGACGTCGTCGACGTGGTCCTTGATGAACGTGTGGACGAGTTCGATCGTCTTACCGGAGTCGGCGACGTCGTCGGCGATGAGCACCTTCTTCTCCGAGAAGTCCACCGCGGAGGGCACCGGCGGCAGCATGACCGGCATGTCGAGGGTGGTGCCGACGCCGTCGTAGAACTCGACGTTCATCACGTGCAGGTTCTTCACCGCGAGCGCGTAGCCGAGGGAACCGGCCAGGAAGAGGCCGCCGCGCGCGATCGAGAGGATCAGATCGGGCTCGAAGCCATCGGCGGCGATCGCCTGCGCGAGTTCCCGGGACGCCTCTCCGAAAGCTTGCCAGCTGAGAGTTTCACGCTCGTCGTCCATGACCTGTCCCAATCGTCACAGTTCCTGTAGTTCATCGTGTCATGCGAGGGCACCGGGCCGGAACAGCGGAGTACGTCCTGCGCCAGGCGCGGGCCAGCCGGGCTGCACGCGAATGCAGTCGGCTCGGCACGCGCTCGCTAGCCGGCTTCGCGCGCGGTGGGCTGACCGGCCTGCGGCGCCGCGCTGCGGTCGGCTTCCTTTGCGGAGCGCTCGAGACGGTCACGGTAGCTTGCCCACCACGCCTCGTCGCCCGGCGCCATGTTGTCATTGCCGTCACGCAGCCCGGTGGCTCCGTCGATGAGCTCGCGGACGATGTCAGCCTGGCCGGCGTGCCGATCGGTTTCGGCGATCATGTGGACCAGGATCTTGTGCAGCGTTACCTCGCTCCGGTTCTCCGGCCACCACGGCACATGGCCCACCGCGTCCAGGGCCAGCGTGCTGATCGTGGTGTCCGAGTGCGCCCAGGCCCGCCGGTAAAGCCCGACGATCTGCTCGCGCGACTCGCCGGCGGTGGCCCACATGTCCGCGTTGGGCTCGGCGTCGTGCTCCAGCCAGGGCAGCCGCTCGTCGAAAGGTCGGCCAAAGGTGTCGCCGAAGTACCCGAGCTCGACGCTGGCGACATGCTTGACCAGTCCCAGCAGGTTGGTGCCGGTGGGCACCATCGGGCGCCGGACGTTGTACTCCGAGAGCCCGTCGAGCTTCCAAAGCAGAGCCTCACGCGCATCCTGCAGGTAACGACGAAGGTCCGACTTCGGATCTGATCCGGTCATGCCGCCAGTCTGCCACCCCGGCCGAGGCAGCCGAAATTGCCTGGCGCGGATAAGTCCGCGGCGCGCCGAAGTCCCGGGGGCCGGCGGACCTCAGGCCGGCGNNCTCAGGCCGGCGGACCTCAGGCCAACTGGGGCGGGAAGCCGCCGGTAGCTACGGGACCCCAGCGCTCGGGGGTGATACGCAGCAGTGACTTACCCTGGCGGATCATGGCCTGGCGGTATTCGTCCCAGTCCGGGTGCTCGCCGGAGATCGCCCGGAAGTAGCCGACCAGCGGCTCGGTCGCCTCGGGCACGTCGAGGACCTCGGCGGTGCCGTCGACCTGCACCCACGGGCCGCCGAAATCGTCCGAGAGCACCAGCACGCTGACCTGCGGGTCGCGGCGGGCGTTGCGGGTCTTGGCGCGTTCAGGATAGGTCGCGACCACGATCTTGCCGTCGTCGACGCCGCAGGTGACCGGCGAGGCCTGCGGCCGTCCGTCGGCCCGGGTAGTGATCACGATGGCGTGGTGCCTCGAGGAGACGAAGTCAATCAGCTCATCGCGCGTAACGGCGGTGTTGACTGCGATCTGGGGACTCACGACACCACCGTCGATCCGCGATCGTAGGCTTCCTGCGACGCGGACACGTCGCCGAGGTGGGCGATCGACCATTCCTCCAGCGCGCGCAGCGGCTCGCGCAGGGTGCGGCCCGCTTCGGTGAGCGCGTACTCGACGCGGACCGGAACTTCGGGGTAGACGGTGCGGCGCACGAGCCCGTCCCGTTCGAGCCCGCGCAGAGTCTGGGTGAGCATCTTCTGCGAGACGCCCTCAATGCGCCGGCGCAACTCTGAGAAGCGGGCGCTGCCCTCCCACAGGGCGCCCACGATGAGCACCGTCCAGCGGTCGCCGATGCGATCCAGGATGCGGCGAGT
>PMOU01000272.1:0-3507 GCA_003161205.1 Actinomycetota bacterium
CGACGGGACGCCCGGCTAGCGATCGGTCAGGTTGCGCGAGGGCGGACCAAGGTCGGCGGACGTACCCCTGGCGGCCGGTCATGAGTCGGCGATGCTGCTGAGGAGGGCCGTGGCGCGGGCGATGACCGCGCGGTCTTCGGCGCTGAGGGCCTGCAGCCGCCGGTCGAGCCAGGCGTTGCGCTGGGCTCGGGTGGCGCTGGCGAGCTCGTCGCCTTCGGCAGTGGCGCTGAAGAGTACCTTGCGACGGTCCTCCGGGTCGCGGGTGCGGACGGCGTAGCCGGCCGAGGTGAGGCGGTTCACGGTCTGGCTCATGGAGGCCGGGGACACCCGGTCGTGCTCGCTGAGCTCGGTCAGGGTCTGCGGCCCGTGCTTGTGGAGGCGGGTGAGCACCTCAAGTGCCGCCTCCCCGAGGCCGCCCTCTGGACGCTCGCTGCGGAAGCGGCGGTACAGGCGCCCGACGGCGGAGCGTACCTGCCCGCCGAGGTCGGTCCCTTCGGCCTCGGCGGCCTGCTCGTGAGTTGCGTCGTTCTCCATAGATCATTAGTATACCTAATTAAGTCTTTCGTATACCTAAACAATGAGCGGGGTTCCGCGTTCACTGCGCAGTGCCCCCCCAGTTCGCAGGGACGGAGTGCGAGGCACGGGGCGACCCGGAGATCTGATGAGCAGTCAACCAGCCAGACCGCCGCGAACAGCGGGGCCCGCTCCTTCGAGGCCGAACGGTACCAGTGGGTAGCACTGACGAACACGACGATGGCCGTGTTCATGTCGAGCCTGGACGGGATGATCGTCTTGATCGCCCTGCCGGCAATCTTCAACGGCATTCACCTGGATCCGCTGGCTCCGGCGAACATCGGCTACCTGCTGTGGATGATCATGGGCTACCGGCTGGTGCAGGCGGTGTTCGTGGTGAACCTCGGCCGGCTGGGAGACATCCTGGGCCGGGTCAGGATCTACAACCTGGGCTTCGTGGTGTTCACGGTGGCCTCGATCCTGCTGTCGCTGGATCCCTTCACCGGTTCGCATGCGGCGTTGTGGCTGATCGGCTGGCGCTTCCTCCGGTCCGTTCCACGACGGACTGGTCCTGGTCTTCGCCGTCTCCGCGGCCCTCGGCGTGATCGCCGCGATCGTCTCCCTCATGCGCGGCAGCAGCACGCCGGCCGCCGAGACCGGGGCTGCCGTGACCCCGGCCGCCGGGGCCCGGTCCTGAACCCGTCCATCCCTGAAATCCCGAAGGAGCACAATCCATGCCGCTGACCACTCTGGACCCCACGCCCGCCCTCGTCGTCATCGACCTGCAGAAGGGAATCGTCTCTAGCGCGGTGGCGCACGTGGTGCCGTACGCGGCGTCCCTGGCGACGATCTTCCGCCAGCATGACCTGCCCGTCGTGCTGGTCAACGTCACCGGCCGCGCTCCCGGCCGTACCGACGCCGGCAGCCACGGCGGCGGCGGCGGCAGCGGCGCGCTGCCCGCGGGCTGGGCGGACATCATCGACGAGCTCGACCGGCAGCCGGGCGACCACCCGATCACCAAGCGGCGCCGCAGCGCCTTCCACGACACCGGCCTCGACACCCTGCTGCGCGACCTCGGCGTCACCCAAGTCGTGCTCGCCGGCGTCTCCACCAGCGCCGGCGTCGAGTCCACCGCGCGCTCCGCCCACGACCACGGCTACCACGTCGTGCTCGCCACGGACGCGATGGCCGATCCCGACCCCGACTCCCACCGGCACAGCCTCGAACGGGTCTTCCCCAAACTCGGCGAGACCGCGACCAGCGCCGAGATCATCGATTTCCTCGACCGCAGGCCGGACCGCCCTGACCGGGCTGGCCACCGGCCATAGCCCCCGACTCAAAGGTAACTAGTTTCACTGGTAGCTCGCAGGTAACCAGATACACACGGTGAAGGAGACGGAATCATGCCCGCAAATCCTCTCGGCGTCGCACTGCGGAACCGGCGCGCCGGCCACCACACCCTCGTCTGGGCCCGCCCCGACCTGTCAGCCCCGGAGAACTTCACCCTGACCAGCCCTGCCTTCGACCACGGGACGCCCATCCCGGAAAAGCACCGCGGCAGGCTGCGCGGCGCGAACATCTCACCCCCCCTCAGCTGGACGCCGCCGCCATCCGGCACCGTTGAGCTCGTGCTCATCGTGCAAGATCCCGACGTCCCGTTCGGGAAACCAGCCACCCACGCGCTCACGCTGGGCATCGACCCCTCGCTCAGCGGCATCTCCGAGAACGCTCTCGCCAACCCCAGCCCCATCCGGGGATCCGGCATGGAAAGGGCGCGCTCCGGCACCAAGGCTGGGCCGGGCCCATGCCGATACAGTCGCACGGACCCGCGGATGGATCGTCGGGCCGATGTGGTGCACCTTCTGGACGCCGCGGATCGCCCGGGCCAGTACGGCCGGATCGCTGATGTCGCCGACCACTATCTCGTGGGCGCCCAGGCCGCGCAGGTGCTCGGCCGAGGCTTGCGTTCGGACGCAGGCCCGGACCAGTTGGTCAGCCGCGAGCAGTTTCGGGACCAGCAGCCTGCCCTGATTGCCGTGGGCGGCAGTAACCAGGATCATGGCGTTCCGTTCACCCGGAGGCCACCGATCCACACGCCGCGGATGTTCCGGGTGGCGGCGATGTCCCGGGTGGGGTCCCCGTCAACGAGCACGAGGTCCGCTCGGCGTCCCGGCGCGATAACGCCCCGATCCGTCAGCCCGAAGGTGCCGGCCGCGAGCGAAGTCGCACCTCGCAGGGCCTCGGCCGGCGTCAGCCCGGAACCCACCAGTCGCTCTAGCTCCTCGTGCAGCGACTCGCCGTGCGTGACCTGGTACGGAGCCGTGAGGTCGTCGTTGGAGTCGGTGCCGGCGAGAATAACGGCACCGGCATCGCGGAACGTGGCGACGGTCGATTTCGCGTGGCGGTAGTTCAGCCGGACCGCGGGAGCCGCTCACCGTCGAATACCCGGACGTTTGTCAGCGCGATCTTGTCCATGCCGTCTCAGCTCCTGGTCCGGCCGCAGAGCATGGCCATGGTCGTGTCGAGAAAGCCGATCTCGTCCTCAGGACGAGGGGAGGGCACCGGCCACACGGCCGCGACCACCTGATCGGGCCGGACGACGAGCAGTTCCGCGCCCAGGTGGCGCATCAGCGGCTGTTCGAGCTGCGCCACCGTGGCCGGCAGCCCAGCGGCCTCGGCGGCGCGGCCCGCCCGCCCGCCCAGCTCACCATCGGCCGTCAGGATTACATGCGCGCCGGTGACCAGGTCCAGCGTGGATACCCCGGGAGACACCCACCGATGGGGCAGACGCCGGCCGGGCGCCGCGCAGCTCGCCCAGAGCCCCGGCGCAGGCGCAGGCGGCGACGCCTGCAGCACCGGGGAATCCTCGTAACGATGGCCAAGCACCAGGTCGCTGCTGAAGTACTCGGCCCGCTTGGTCTCGATGATGCGCTGCGCTGCGGCTGACCTGGCGCGGTCGCCTGCCGGGCCAGGTCGGTCAAGGTCGTCGGCCAG
>PMOU01000272.1:3548-4162 GCA_003161205.1 Actinomycetota bacterium
GCGTCGCCGATCCCGGTGTTCAGGCCGTGGCCGCCGAACGGAGGGTTGAGGTGCGCGGCGTCACCGATGAGGAACACCCGGCCGCTCCGGCACCGGTCGACGAGTTCCATCCGCGCCGTCCACGGGTCGGTGCTGACGACCTCGACCGGAAGTTCGCGTCCGAGCGCCCCGCTGATCAGTCGGTCGGCGTCGAAATCGGACGAGCGGCCGTCGACGCCGAAGGCGATCAGCCACCACAAGCCAACGGAGTCGACCGGTCCCATCATCCCCGGCGTCTGCTGATTGAGCAGCCAGGTCTGCACGGCCGGCCGGTGCGGTGCCGCGGCGATGAGTTCCTGGCTGCGGAACACCACGCCGGTATTAGCGCGCAGCGCCGTTGACCCGACGTAGCGGGCGCCGATCTGCTCGCGCACGACGCTGCGCGCGCCGTCCGCCCCGACCACGTAATCAGCCGCAACCGGTACCGTCTCCCCGGCCGGATCGCCCAGCTTGACGTGGACGGGCCCGGGCCCGGCCCCGTCCAGGCTATGCAGCCGCCAGCCCACCCGTAGGTCCACCGTCGGCAGTTCGGTGACGACGTCGCGCAGGACCTCCTCGAGAACGTACTGCGGCAT
>PMOU01000455.1:0-6369 GCA_003161205.1 Actinomycetota bacterium
CCGAAGGTCCCAGCCATCGCGGGGGCCTCGTCTGACGGCCCATCGTCGAGGACGTAGGCTCGCGCCGCACCCTCGTACTGCTCGATGAGATGCGCGGCGGCGGGCCAGGTGTTACGCAGCATTTCGATCGGCTCGCCGCAGATGGGCAGGTAGATGTCCACATCAGGGTAGGAAGACGGCTGCCATGACAGGACGCGCGCCTGGTGGGCGGCGAGGTCGAACCCGGCGCCTGCGAAGTTCACCGGCAGGCTGGTCGCCTGGTAGAGAACGAAGATGGCGGTGAAGGCCATGAACGGCAACAGCACCAGGTCGTGTACCTCGAACCTGACCTGGCTGATGATAAGGCAGCTGGAGCCGATGAAGATGGCGGTCGTCAGGTACGGCAGGTTCCGCTGGACGTAGGAGTATTTCTCGTGGTCAGTCGGGGGATGCGGAGGTATCAGGCCTCGCTGCTGGTGTCGTTTGCCCGCAGTGGGAACAGGTCTTTCGATGGTTCGGCTGACGGCGCGCGGGCTGGTCACGGTTTCGACTCGTATCGCCAGATTTTGTATTCACCCTGCGTCGTACCGTCAATGCTGTAAGGCACGAGCTGGATAAGGCGGTAGTGCGGGTTGCGCTTGATGTCCGCGGCGATGCTCTTGTCCAGAGACGTCGTGTCCGAGAAGTTCAGCGCGATCAAGGAAAAATAGCTCTTCTGGACGATGTAGTAGGCGAAGGTGCCCGCGTTGCCATCACCGACAACTCCGGCCTTGTCGCTGGGACCGCCGGTGAATGTTCCTGAGTTCACCACGATATTCCGCGTGCTCGACCAGCGCACCCACTGGCTCCCCACCGACAGGTAGTACTCCGCTACAGAGGGATCCTCGACCAGGAGATGCCCGGTGCCGTCATCCACTAGAGGCCGGAGAATCTTCACCAAAGTGGACGAGTCGGGCCAGCTGGTGGAGAACGCCCGCGACTGTGAGGCCCCGAGGGTGAGGGGGAAACAAAGAGCGATCACGCAGGCGCTGCTGGTCACTAGTTGCATGTTCCCCGCGGGCGCTGCCGCGATGAATTTATCGACCGCGTAGCCTGCAGCGATGGCTGCGAACCAGGCGCCCAGGTCCCCGTGCTTGTTCAGCGAAGCTGTGGTGTACAGACTTGCCTGCTCGGCAGGTACGACTAGAGCCGCACATGCCAGAACGGCTAGCAGCCATGTCTGCGCGTGCCGTGAGCGGGTAACCCAGCTCGCGATAATGCCGCAGACAGCGATGACAACGATAACGCCGGTCCATGACCAGGAATGGGCAACAACGGACAGTGGGGAATCTGTACCGGCGGCCCGCTCTAGCGTTGTCTCCTCGATCCCGTGGAGATAGCGACTCCCCCCGATCAGCAGCAGCAGCGTGATCAGCAGCGCCACGATGGCCAGGAGAGACAGTGCACGGGCGGCAGCGAGCCGGGGGCCTGGCTTAGGCCAGGCGACTAGCAGGGCGAGCAGGATCACGATGGGGTCGAACAGGGCCGACGGATACGACGTAGCGTTGGCCAGTACCAGCGCGCCGGCAGCGGCCAGCATCCAGCCAGTCGCATCTTGCCGGTCGCCGGCCCGGACGACGACCCAGGCGGCCAGGGCGATCAGGAACACCGACATGGCGTCGTAGGTGGCGAACGCGCCCAGATGCAGTGTCGGGCCGATGACAGCGAACAGGGCGGCCCCGAAGAATGCGGCCCTGCGCCCGTACAGCCGGTCGGCCGTGAACCAGAGCACGGTGGTTGCCCCCAGCATGAAGACCAGGGACAAGCTCCGGGCCGCAGTGAGGCCACCGATGCTGTCGGCCAGCGCACCGAGGGGCGGGTATATGACCGGTGCTCCAGAGAAGTACGACGGGAACTGCGGCAGCGGAGTGCCGTGCAGCAGGTGCGCCCATTCCAGATGCCCGGCCCACAAGTACAGGGCCTCATCCTCGAACGCCGTGTCAGCCCGAACGAGCCTGAGCGAAAGAAGGGCCTGAACGACAAGTATGGCTACCAGCGGCCAGCTGCCAGGGACGCGCAGCTTCGCCGTTCGCTCTAGCCGGTGCGAGGAAGCAGTCGCTTCTCCGGTAAGCGCTGTCTTTCCCTCGGGGAGTACAGTCGCCGATGCGGAAGGCTCTGCGGGCTGCCGGGTCGCTGGGCCATGATCCATTAGGTCGCACCTGCCGTATTAGAGGCATATCAGAGGGTGCGTTGCCCGCCCCCAGAATCTCACTCAATGTACTGGCAGTGTCACCTTACGCATCCTGTCCGTACGTAGAGGGACACAGCAACAGACGGTAACGTCAGCTCCGGCCCTAAGAAGGGTCTTTCCGTGATTTCGCCGCAGAAAGTCCTTGCGGCCGTGCGTCGCCATGCCGTCGGCGGCGACGGGGTGCGAGGCTGAAATGATGGAATTACATCACAATCTGTCGTCTCGCTTGAATCGCTATCGATCCTGTGCTCCGCTATACCGTGCGGTCCGCATCATCCTGGGTGCGCACCGAGTATGGGGGTATTGACCTGATGGGAGATGAGGACCGCAGCCGAGAGCTGCCCCATCGTGTGCGGGGTTCGGCCCGGGACGGGTCAGAGCGGTCGGCCGGTTCGCCCGTGTTGTCGGAGGAATTGCGGCAGCGTATCCAGGCTGCCGTCAAGGCCGAGCGCGCGCAAGCCGCGGCTCAGGACGAGCAGACCGAAACCGAGCCAGCAGAGCAGGCGACCTCATCCGGCCCGGCAGACGGCGATGTGCCAGGCATGACGGTCAACGGGCTGGCCGGCCAGCGCAAGCACGCGGCCAGGCCGGACCGCTGGGCTAAGCCCGGCCACGCGGCTCAGCCGGATCGCCTGGCCAGACCCGGCCATGCCGCCGCCCCGGACCACGCGGCTCAGCCGGACCACGCGGCTGACCCCAAGCGTGCGGCTAAGTCTGAGCGCGCCGTGACGGTCAAGGCCAAGCCCGCCATCGACNNCCAGCCCAGCGCGACCCAGCCCGCAGTGAGGCACATGCTCCCTGGCTCGCTCGGAGCCCAGCGCAGGATCCGGCCGGCCAGCCGGGGCAGACGGAGGAGAGCGCGCCGCCGGGACGGCGCTGGGTCGTGGTCCGCATGGTCGCCATGATCCTTGTTCTCATCGCGGTGGGGTCGCTGGTCACCGGAGTATCCCTGCATTTCGTGAACTCATCGGGCGGGAGCAGTGCGGCTCAGGCGGCCCTCCAGGGGCAAGAAGCCGTCACGAGCCGTCAGGCGGTCAGCTGGGTCGCCCAGCAGGTCGACCGGGGCTCCCTCGTGTCATGTGATCAGGCGATGTGTGCTGCGCTCAGGAACGCGGGGTTTCCTGCTGACCAGCTGCTCGTACTCAGAGCGACGTCGCCCCTTCCGGTGACCTCGGCCGTGGTTGTCGTGACCGCTGCCGTCCGCAGGCTGTTCGGCAGCAGCATCGAGTCGGCCTGGGCACCGGCGGTCCTCGCGTCCTTCGGTTCCGGCACCGCGCAGGTCACGATCCGCTTGATGGCACCCAACGGAGCCGCCGCGTACCTGGCCGCGCTCAGCGCAGGCCTGTCAGGCCGCAAGCAGGACGACAGCGTTTTGCTCGGGGGCAACCAGATAGAGCTCTCGCCCCTAGCCGGCCGGCAGCTGGCCGCCGGCCAGGTTGACGCCCGGCTGGCGCTGGCGATCGTCGTGCTGGCGTCAGCTCAGCCGGTCCAGATCCTGGAGTTCGGGAACATCGGTCCGGGTGCTAGCTCGAGCCTTCCGCTCCGTTTCGCTGATCTGGCCGAGAGCGATTCAGCGGCTGACCTGGCCAGCCCCGCGTACATGCAGGCCATGCGGACCTGCCTGAGCACGCAAACTGCCGAGATCCGCCCGGTCAGCAGCCAGGTAAAGACGCTCCCGGACGGAAAGGACGTTTTCCGCATCGAATTCTCCGCGCCGAGCCCGCTCGGGCAAATCGGCAGTCAGGGGACCTCCGTGACGGCGTGCGACTCCTAGGNNTAGGAGTCCGAGTCCTAGGAGTCATAGCCTAGGCCGGCCGCGTCCAGGGCCCGGAGCCACAGGTTCCTGCGGCCGGACTGCCGGTCGGCCTGGGCCAGGGACCAGCGGGTGGCCTGAACGCCCAGGTAAGCGAAGGGCTCGGGCGGGAAGGGGATCGGCTTGCTGCGGACGAGCTCCAGTTCGGTCAGCTCAGTCCGTTCACCGCTCAGCAGGTCGAGCATGACGCGGGCGCCGAACCTGCTCGCGCCCACGCCGAGTCCGGTGTACCCGAGCGCGTAGGCGACGCGGCCGTGGTGCGCGGTGCCGAAGAACGCGCAGAACCGGCTGCAGGTGTCGACCGCGCCGCCCCAGCGATGGCTGAACCCGATGCCGTCCAGCTGCGGGAACGTGGTGAAGAAATGCTCAGCGAGCCTAACGAAGGTGGCGGGGCGCTGATCGTAGGCCATCCGCACGTGGTGGCCGAAATGGTAGATGGCGTCGTAACCGCCCCACAGGATCCTGTTGTCCGCCGTGAGCCGGTAGTAGTGGAACTGGTTTCCCACGTCGCTGATGCCCTGCCGGTTCCGCCACCCGATCCCGGTGAGCTGCGCTGCGGTGAGCGGCTCGGTCACCAGCACGTAGTCGTAGACCGGCACGATATAAGGGCGCAGCCGGCGTACCAGCGAGGGGAAAGCGTTGGTGCCGAGCGCGACCCGCCTGGCCCGCAGCACGCCGTCCCGGGTTCGCACCGTCACGCCGTCCGCGTCGCTGGCCAGGCCGGTGGCGGGTGTACGTTCGGCGATGCGCACGCCGATCCGCTCGCAGGCGGCGGCCAGCCCCCAGGCGAGCTTGGCCGGATGGACCATCGCGGCGCCATCTTTATCCCACCGCCCGGCCAGGTAGGTGGGGGAGTTCACCTCGGCCCGCACCGCGTCGGCGTCGAGGAAGGCACCGCCGTCGGTTTGCGCGCTCGTGCGGAGTTCATCCACCTGGTGGGCCTTAGTGGCTACTTCGATGGAGCCGGTCCGCTCGAATTCGCAGTCGATGCCGAGCCGTCCGAGCGTGGTCTCGATCGCGTTCAGGTTCTCCGCGCCCAGGCGCTGCAGCGTGGCGTATTCGTCCGGGAACCTCTCCCGCCCGTTGGCGGCGCCATGGGTCAGGCTCGCATCGCAGAATCCGCCGTTGCGGCCGCTGGCGGCCCAGCCGACCCTGTTCCCCTCCACCACCACCACGGACCGTCCGGGATTGGCCTGCTTGGCCAGCAGGGCGGTCCATAGTCCGGTGAACCCGCCGCCGATCACCACCAGGTCGCACGCGAGGTCGCCGCGTACCGGATCGCGGGCAGGCGGTGCATCGGGCTGGTCGAGCCAGAACGGCTTCGCCCTTGCCGCCGTGACCAGCCGGCCAAGCTCCTCCTCCCGGCCGGCCAGCTTTTCCTGGGCTCGCCCTCCCGCGGCCATCGCCGTCAGACCGCCGCGAAGGCGTCTTCGAGAATGGTCAGGCCTTCGTCCAGCAGGTCCTGGCCGATCACGAGGGGCGGCAGGAAACGCATGACGTTGCCGAACGTCCCGCAGGTCAGCGTCACCAGGCCCGCCTGGTGGCAGGCGCGGGAGACCGCGGCGGTGGTGGCCGGGTCGGGCTCAAGCGTTCCGGGCCTGGTCAGCTCGATAGCGAGCATCGCGCCCCGGCCCCGGACGTCGGCGATGACCGGGTAGGTTTCCGCCAGCTTGTGCAGCCGGGGCAGCATGACTTCGGCGATGCGGCGGGCCCGCCCGGCGAGGTCGTCCTCGACCATGGTCTCGATCGCGCCGAGCGCCGCCGCGCAGGCCACCGGGTTGCCGCCGAACGTACCGCCCAGGCCGCCGGCGTGCACGGAGTCCATGATCTCGGCGCGCCCGGTGACCGCCGCCAGCGGCATCCCGCCCGCGATGCCCTTGGCCGTGGTGACCAGGTCGGGCACGACGTCCTCGTGCTGGCAGGCGAACCAGTCGCCGGTGCGGCAGAACCCGGTCTGGATCTCATCCGCGATGAACACGATCCCGTGCTCGCGGCAGAACTCGGCCAGTCCGGGCAGGAACCCGTCGGGCGGTACGACGAACCCGCCCTCGCCCTGGATCGGCTCGATGATCACGGCTGCTACGTTGTCCTCGCCCACCTGGGTGTGAATCAGGCTCTTCACCGTGTCGAGCGCGTTCGCCTCGCAGGCCTCGCGGCCACCCGGCCAGCGCAGCGGGTAGGCNNATCCGGTAGATCTCACCCGCGAACGGGCCGAACTTGTCCTTGTACGGCATATTCTTCGCGGTCATCGCCATGGTGAGGTTGGTTCGGCCGTGGTAGGCGTGGTCGAATGCGACGACGGCCTGCCGCCTGGTGGCGTGCCTGGCGATCTTCACCGCGTTCTCGA